>NZ_QULX01000011.1:0-272 GCF_003481835.1 Roseburia sp. OM02-15 | reverse complement strand
TTATAGCAAGAATTCTCCTTCCTCTACAGGTGGGAGATGAATTGCAAAAATAAATATAAAAAGCAAAACAGAACACTTGTTCTATAATGAGGAATATGGTATAATACAATCAGTCGAAAAGCCAGAAGGGACTGATTGTATGGATAAAATGGATCATAATGCACATTCAGTATATTTGATGTATTATCATCTGATCATGGTTGTAAAATATAGTAGAAGAAAAGTAATAGATGATCCAATTTCAGAACGGGCAAAAGAAATATGGGAACATA
>NZ_QULX01000010.1:580-121237 GCF_003481835.1 Roseburia sp. OM02-15 | reverse complement strand
CCCCATCTGATATAGCCTCCGGCAGGATTACAGAGGTGCGCAGTTGAAGTATGTCATGCAATTGCATGACGCGCACCTCGCAACAAGAATGCTGGAGCATTCTTGAATTTCGTTATACAAAAGAAAACGGATTTCAACTATTGGAAAAAGATTTGCGTATGAAACTGAAACCATGGATGGATGAAACTTTCCGTAATGTATTTTGATGTGAAAGAATTGCAGGAATGGGTAAGCCGCTGTGAGAAATAAACAGAAACTTTAATGAGTTGAAGTGAAAAAACTTGCTTTTTATTTTGTGCCTTATTATAATATTGGAATTAAGAGTTTGTAAAAAAGAATTTTCTAAGGAGGGCCAGAACCATGATAAAATTACATGAGAATGGTGTATATCTGCTCAATGGAACGGAGATTATCGAAGATAATCAGGAGGCTGCAGCATGTCTTGCGGCAAAAACAGGAAAAACAGTGACCGCTGCAGAAGCTGCAACCGGTACAATGGCATATCGTATTTTGAAAGCACACAATACTTCCGGAAATATGGAGCAGCTTCAGATTAAATTTGATAAGCTGACTTCCCATGATATCACATTTGTCGGTATCATCCAGACAGCACGTGCGTCAGGACTGGAGAAATTCCCGGTTCCTTATGTACTGACAAACTGCCACAATAGTCTGTGTGCGGTTGGCGGAACCATCAACGAAGATGACCACATGTTTGGACTGAGCTGTGCAAAGAGATACGGCGGAATCTATGTACCGCCTCATCAGGCAGTTATCCATCAGTTTGCCCGTGAAATGCTTGCCGGCGGTGGCAAAATGATCCTTGGTTCTGACTCCCATACACGTTACGGTGCCCTTGGTACTATGGCTATGGGCGAGGGTGGTCCGGAGCTGGTAAAACAGTTACTGTGCAAAACATACGACATCAAAATGCCGGGTGTAGTAGCAATTTACCTGACCGGTGAACCGATGAAAGGTGTTGGCCCGCAGGATGTGGCTCTGGCAATCATTGGAGCGGTATTTAAAAATGGTTATGTAAATAACAAAGTTATGGAGTTTGTCGGACCTGGTGTTGCATCCTTAAGCGCAGATTTCCGTATCGGCGTGGATGTTATGACCACAGAGACAACCTGTCTGTCTTCTATCTGGGTTACAGATGAAAAAATTAAAGAGTTTTATGATATTCACGGCAGATCTGCAGATTATGCAGAACTGAAACCGGAAGCAGTTACTTACTACGATGGCTGTGTTGAGGTGAACTTAAGCGAGATCAAACCAATGATCGCTATGCCGTTCCACCCAAGCAATACTTATACCATTGATGAAGTAAATGCAAATCTGGAAGAGATTCTGGCTGAAGTTGAGAAAAACGCGTTAGTAAGTCTGGATGGAGCCGTAGAGTACAAATTAAGAGATAAGATTCGCAACGGAAAATTATATGTAGATCAGGGAATTATCGCAGGATGTGCCGGTGGTGGATTTGAAAATATCTGTGCCGCTGCTGACATTCTGAATGGCAAGAGCATCGGACCGGATGAGTTTACTTTAAGCGTATATCCGGCAAGTATGCCAGTTTACATGGAATTAGTAAAAAATGGTGCCGCAGCTAAGATCATGGAGACAGGTGCAATTATGAAGACTGCATTCTGTGGACCATGTTTCGGTGCCGGTGATACACCGAATAACAACGGATTCAGTATCCGTCATACAACCAGAAACTTCCCGAACCGTGAAGGTTCCAAACTGCAGAATGGACAGATCGCTTCCGTAGCACTGATGGATGCACGTTCCATCGCTGCAACCGCTGCAAACAAAGGTTATCTGACACCGGCTACAGATCTGGATGTAGAATACACAGGACCGAAATATTTCTTTGATAAAACAATTTATGAGAACCGTGTATTTGACAGCAAAGGTGTGGCTGATCCGAACGAAGAACTGAAATTCGGACCAAACATCAAAGACTGGCCGGCAATGAGCGCACTGACAGACAATCTGGTTTTGAAAGTGGTATCTGAGATCCATGATCCGGTTACTACAACAGATGAGCTGATCCCGTCCGGTGAGACATCTTCTTATCGTTCCAATCCGCTGGCACTGGCTGAGTTCGCCCTGTCCAGAAAGGATCCGGAATATGTAGGTCGGGCAAAAGAAGTTCAGAAAGCAGAGAAAGCAAGAATCGCCGGTGAGAAACCGACGGAGGCACTTCCGGAGCTTGCACCGGTCATTGAGACCATTAAGGCAAAATACCCGGATCTGAACCGTGAGAACTTCAGTATCGGAAGTACGATTTTTGCAGTAAAACCGGGTGACGGTTCTGCCAGAGAGCAGGCTGCTTCCTGCCAGAAAGTATTAGGCGGATGGGCAAACATTGCCAACGAGTACGCAACCAAACGTTATCGTTCCAACCTGATCAACTGGGGTATGCTTCCATTCCTGATTCCGGAAGGAGATCTCCCATTTGCAAACGGTGATTATCTGTTTGTACCGAATGTGCGCAAAGCCATCGAGGACAAGCTGACAGATATCGAAGCATACGTAGTAAAAGACGGTGAATTAAAACCGTTTACTCTGAAAATGGGTGATCTGACAGAGGATGAGAGAACTATCATTCTGAAAGGCTGCCTGATCAATTATTACAGAGATTAAAAAGATCCTTAAGATTGTATAAACAACGGATAAAGAAAAACGAAAAGAATCCTGGAAACGGGATTCTTTTTGATTTTTTTGCGAACAATTCTGTTATGTGCAGAAAAAGTATGGTATACTTATTTCAGCTATCACGATTGAGTTTGGGAGATTTTTAGAAAGGCAATTTTAGCATGCAGGAAGAAACAAAAAAAGAACATACTGCAACTGAGAAACAACCGGAGAAAAAGAAAGTAAATCTGGATATCCGACCATATCTGGCGATTGGCCTGACTGTCATTTTGATAGTTGTGGTCTGCATCGCAATCTTTTTTGTGGTACTTCGATTTGACGGATTATTTTCCGGTTTCCAAAAGATTTTACAGAGTCTTCAGGCCATTTTAGTAGGAGTGATCGTGGCATATCTGCTTAATCCGATCATGAAATGGTTTGAACGTTTTTTATATAAAAGAAGCAGACAAAAATCAAAAGAACTGACACGCAAACAGTGTCAGAAAATCCGGGCAGCGTCGGTAGCTTTTGCCATGGCGATCTTTTTGGCAATCATTGTGGTACTGATCTGGTTGATCATTCCACGGCTGGTAGTTTGTATTGAAGATATCGTCACGAGTATGGGTGAAAAAGTCCAAAATCTAACGAAATGGGTGGATCGTCTGACCAAACAGAACAGTGCTATATCAGGAAAGCTGGATACGTTCATTGCGGATGCATCGGTTTATCTGGAAGACTGGCTGCGCAAAAATGTGTTGCAGCAGTCTGATTTTATTGCAAGTATCACAACCGGTGTTTATAACGTCGTAAGAGCAATCTTTAATGTGATCATCGGTTTTATTGTTGCTGTATATGTGTTAATGACCAAAGAAAAATTCATTGGTCAGTTAAAGAAAATTATTTATGCGATCTTCCGTCCACGTTACGGAAATGTGGTCATGGAAGTGATACGAAAAGCAGATGATGTGTTTGGTGGATTTTTCATCGGAAAGATTATTGATTCGCTGATCATTGGCTGTATCTGTTTTGTTGGACTGGCTATTTTGCGTATGCCGTATGTGGCACTGGTCAGCGTAATCGTTGGTGTGACGAATATCATCCCGTTTTTTGGACCGTATATCGGCGCGATTCCAAGTGTGATCCTGATCTTTTTGGTAGATCCGATGAAAGGTCTTTATTTCATTATCTTCATCATTGTTTTACAGCAGGTGGACGGAAATGTTATTGGTCCGAAGATCCTTGGAAATACGACTGGTCTGAGCCCGTTCTGGGTTATCTTTGCAATCCTGTTGTTTGGCGGAAGTTTTGGCGTCATTGGTATGTTATTTGGTGTACCGATTTTTGCGGTACTGTACTATATTATCAAGCGTGTGGTAGAGCATGTGTTGAAAAAGCGGCGATTGCCGGAAGGAACCGATGAGTATATCGAACTTGCCACGGTGGATACTGTGACAAATGAAGTGAAGATGAAAGCTACGGAGGAGCCGGAAGCGTCGATCCGCAAATATGAGGAGACAGAGGAAAAAAAGTAAATTTTTGAATAAAACAAAAAATACAGACATGAGGTGAATAACGGTGGATAAGTATGAGTATAAGTTAAAGTTGGAGCAGCTTCAGAATCTGATGGCTGCAGGTGACTACGCCACAGCATCAGAGATGGCGGATACCATTAACTGGAAAAAGGTGCGCAGCAGCAATACACTGTGTATGGTGAGCGATATTTACGAAAAAACAGAGAAATATGACGCCTGCAGGGAAGTGTTACTGCAGGCATATGATCATTCTCCGATTGGAAGAAATATCGTAAGCAAGCTGGCAGAAGTGTCTATCAAAGCAAAAAGGATTGATGAGGCTGAGGAATATTATAACGAGT
The DNA here is from genome assembly GCF_003481835.1 of Roseburia sp. OM02-15. NCBI lineage: Bacteria > Bacillati > Bacillota > Clostridia > Lachnospirales > Lachnospiraceae > Roseburia > Roseburia sp. OM02-15. The sequence goes on along the minus strand of NZ_QULX01000010.1, from coordinate 116,724 downwards.
TTCTTGAGATTGCACCAAAAGACAATATGCGTTATGTGCTGGCATATGAGATCAGCTGCCTGAAGGATGCGCCACTGACAGACCGTATCGCGATCCTGGAAGAATTGAAAGAGCATGAATATACGGAAAAATGGGCATATGAGCTGGCTGCATTATACGGACAGGCAGATATGCGTGATAAATGCGTGGAGACCTGTGACGAACTGATTCTCTGGTTTGGTGAAGGTGAATATGTGGAGAAAGCGTTAGATCTGAAACGTCTGTATCAACCGCTTACTCCGGCACAGGAGGAAAAATACAAACAGTTCCGTGAGAAAAAAGGAATGGTGGAGATCAGCATTCCGGCAGCACCGGAGCGCAAAAATGTCATCCATGAGATGGTAAAGACACCGGAGACAACGGTTACAGCAAGCAAGTTTAATACTTCCAACCTGGAGGAAGAACTTGCAAAGAGCATGAAGCAGATCATGGAAGCAACCAAAAAAGAAACCGTGGTAGATACCATGGAGAACATCAAGAAGATTGTCGGTGACATTCCATATCTGAACGGTGAGCATGAGGCAGAGGAGACCTTTACGTTTGACAAAGAGAAGATCAATGAGCAGGTCGACGAGCGGTTAAAGAAAGAATTTGACAAACTGATGGCTGAAAATGCAGAAGAATCCGATAAGAAAGACGAGCCGGAAACGGAAGCGAAGCCGGAGGAGACATTGTCAGAAGCCATTGAGGAAGAAAATGCAGAAGAGGATACCATTGAGGAAAAAGCGGCATCCGCACAGGCAAGCATTGAAGAAGTTCTGGATGAATGGGAAAAGACAAAACATGCGGCTGAGATCGCAATCGCAGCGGCAGAACAGAAGAAGCTGGAAATTTCCAAAGAGCATGCACTGGTGGAAGCCGGTGAGATCATGGAACGTCTGAAAACACTGATCCCGATTTTATCAGCAACTCCGGGAGAGGAAATCCCGGTTCCGGAAGATACCGTTGCAGCAGCACTGGTTCCGGATGAATCTGAGAAAGCAGAAGCAAAAGAAGATTTAGAGGAAACAGCAGAAGCAGAGTCTGAGACGGAAGAAACAAAAGAAGCAGCAGAAACTGTAGAGACAGAATCACAGATTGAGCCGGAAACAGAAAAAGCGGCTGATGAGGAGACTGTAGTTGAAGCAGCTGAACCGTCTGTAGAGGCAGCAGATGCAGAACTGGAAGATGTTGAAGAAGAAGCACCGGTAGAGGAAAAAGAAGATCTGTCTACAACAAAAGAAATGCCGGATTTGAAGGCAGCACGTACAGAAAAAACAGCAGAGACAGAGGAAGAAGCCGAAGCTGAGGAAGAACCGAAAGAAGAAAAACGACTGAGTGTGGTTGAGCCGGTTCCGGATGAAGAACTGGAAAAAGTACTGGCACAGGCAACACAGATGTTTGTGGAAAATGCAAATGTAGAAGTTCCGGTAACCGGAACAGCACCGACCGGCGTATCTCAGAATACCGGTGTTTTACCGGAGATCCAGATGCCGGATGATATCGAGGAAGACAAAAAAGAACTGACAGAGGAACAGAAGGAATTATTCTCTTATTTCCTTCCAGTACCGGGTATGGAAGACCAGATCCGTCAGGTTCTGTTAGGCGCAAAAACAAGAATCGGCAATTCCGTTACTTCTCTGGCAGGTAATATTCTGATCCAGGGTGAGGAAGGAAGTGGTAAAACCGTATTTGCCACAAGCCTGATCAAAGCAATTCAGAAAGAAATCGGAAATGAAGATGCGAAGATCGGCAAGATTAGTGCAGAATCTCTGAACCACAAAGATTTTGCAGCGCTGATTCCGAAGATTGAGGGCGGATATCTGATCGTAGACAAGGCAGGTCAGCTGACAGCAGAAACAGCAGCTTACATGTCTCAGGTTATGGAACAGAATACACAGGGTATGGTTGTGATCCTGGAAGATACCAGAGCAGGAATCCGTAAAGTTATGAACCTTGATTTTGGCTTCACTAAGAAATTTACAGAAAAGATCGATATTCCGATTTTTACGATTGATGAGTTAGTTGATTTTGGTAAATCTTATGCAAAAGAGATGGAGTGCACCATTGATGAGATGGGCGTTCTGGCTTTATATAACCGTATCAATAATATCCAGAAGCTGGATCGCGCAACCACACTGGCAGAGGTAAAAGACATTGTGGATGAAGCCATTGAGAAAGCAGAAGGCAGCGGAATCAAAAAAGCATTTGGTTCTATTTTCTCAAAGAAATATAACGAAAACGATTATCTGATTCTTCATGAAAAAGATTTTGAGTAATCGCTGAAAAAGATTTATCCGTAAATCTTGAAAATAAAAGAGGGTTTTAAGGAGGAGAAACATTATGGGGAACATTTCTGAGTATGATATGTATCTGTTTGGCGCAGGAGTGCATTATGATATGTATATGAAACTTGGGGCACATCCTTGTAAAAAAGGCAGATGGCAGGGCGTAAATTTTGCTGTCTGGGCACCGAACGCAAAACGTGTGTGGGTGATCGGTTCATTCAATGACTGGAATGAGACTTCACATGAGATGAAACGACTGGAGCCAAATGGCATTTATGAGCTGTTTGTCAGCAATGTGAAGATCGGTGACATGTATAAATACCTCATTGAAACTCAGGATGGACGCAAACTGTATAAGGCAGATCCGTATGCAAACTATGCGGAGATGCGTCCGGGAACAGCATCCAAGGTGGCAGATATCAGCAAACTGAAATGGTCTGATGAGAAATGGATGCAGGCGCGTGCTGAGCACAAGGATGATGAGGTATACCGTCAGCCGATGTCCATTTATGAGGTACATCCGGGTTCTTGGAAACGTCATGCGGGTTATGATGAAGACACCGGATTCTATACATACCGTGAACTGGCAGTGGAACTGACCAAATATGTAAAAGAGATGGGATATACTCACGTTGAGCTGATGGGAATTTCCGAGTATCCGTTTGATGGTTCCTGGGGCTATCAGGTAACCGGATACTTTGCACCGACTTCCCGTTATGGAACGCCGGAGGACTTTGCATATCTGGTAAACTATCTGCACAAACATAAAATCGGTGTTATTCTTGACTGGGTTCCGGCGCATTTCCCAAGAGATGCACACGGACTGGCAGAGTTTGACGGAACCTGTCTGTATGAGTACGCAGATCCGCGAAAAGGAGAGCATCCGGACTGGGGCACCAAGATTTTTGCCTATGGAAAAACTGAGGTCAAGAACTTCCTGTTAAACTCCGCATTGCTCTGGGTAGAAAAATATCACATTGACGGACTTCGTGTGGATGCGGTTGCTTCCATGCTGTATCTGGATTACGGAAAAGAAGCCGGTCAGTGGGTACCAAACGAGTACGGCGAGAATAAGAATCTGGAAGCAATCGAATTCTTCCGTCACTTAAATACACTGGTTTGCGGCAGAAATCCGGGCGCAGTGATGATCGCAGAAGAATCCACCGCATGGCCGATGGTAACCGGAAAAGCCGAAGATGGCGGTCTGAATTTTACTTACAAATGGAATATGGGATGGATGCATGATTTCCTGGATTACATGAAACTGGATCCGTATTTCCGTAAAGATAACCACAACAAGATGACATTTGCCATGAGCTATAACTACAGTGAGAAATACATTCTGGTACTTTCTCACGATGAGGTGGTTCATCTGAAATGTTCCATGCTGAACAAAATGCCGGGACTTGGCATTGATAAATACCGCAACCTGATGGTTGGATATTCCTTCATGATGGGGCATCCGGGCAAGAAGTTGTTATTTATGGGACAGGATTTCGGACAGTTGCGAGAGTGGAGTGAGAAACGCGAACTTGACTGGGATCTTCTGGAAGATGAAAAACACAGTCACTTACAGTCATTTGTAAAAGGACTGCTGACGATTTACAAAAAATATCCGGCAATGTATGAGCTGGATGATCATCCGGAAGGATTTGAGTGGATCAATCCAAATGACGGATATCGAAGCATTTTCAGTTTTGTGCGTCACAGCAAATCCGGAAGAAACAGCTTACTGTTTGTATGCAACTTTACACCGATGGCACGTCCGGATTATCGTGTGGGCGTACCGAAAAAGAAAAAATACACCTTATTACTGAACAGTGATGATGCGAAATTCGGCGGCGAAGGTACAGAGCGACCAACCGTTTACCAGGCTGAGAAATCAGAGTGTGACGGCAGACCGTATTCCTTTGCATATGAACTTCCGCCATATGGAGTAGCAATATTCAAATTCTAATTAAGATACGAGAGAAAACATAACTTTCACCTTAATGGTGAGAAACAACGATATCAGGAGCATTTTTGTTCCGGGGAGTCCCACTGCAGATCATTTATGATGCTCATACAGTGGGATTTCTTTTATAAAATTTTGTGAAATACGATAGGAAGGAAATGGAGTAGAATGGCGATATTAGATACGATTCTTCAACAACTAAATATATGGGATGGGCAGCTGTTGCTTTTTATTCAAAACCATTTGCGTTCGGAAACGTTGAATCCGATCGTGATCGCTGTCACGAATCTTGGAAATGCCGGAATTTTCTGGATTGTGTTATCTGTCATTTTACTGTTTCCAAAGAAAACCAGACGTGCGGGAATTTTGTCCCTGTTGGCGCTGCTTGGTTCTCTGTGTGTGACAAATTTCCTGTTGAAAAATTATGTGGCGCGTGTTCGCCCTTACGAAGTCGTGCAGGGATTGCAATGCCTGATCCCGGCACAAAAAGACTGGTCCTTCCCGTCCGGACATGCATCCGCATCCTTCGCGTCAGCGGTGGTGATCTATAAAAGCTGTTATCGCAGAATCGGGGTGCCGGCGTTGATTCTTGCGTTTGCGATATCATTATCGAGATTGTATGTTGGAGTGCATTATCCGAGTGATGTGATTGTGGGAATGATCATTGGAACGCTGATTGCGCTGATATTGTTTTGGATCTTTGGGGAGAAGAAATATAAGGCGCGGGCACGTAGACATCGCTAAAAAAGTTTATCTCAGTCTGAGTTGAGACTCCCACTTCTGCAAGTGGTGAGTAGTAACAAGTATTTCTCAGTGGAATATGTGAAAACAAAATCAGAGAAAGTTTCCTCACTCACTAGACGTTCACTACCTTTGTTTCACGGCGGTTTCATCGCGCACGTTCCCGGCTCCTATAAAAGCTGGTCGCCTCCCACTTGCGCAAAACCTTGTGAAACTCAGTCGTTCGCTTAATCGTTCGTTGAGGAAACTTTCTCTGATTTTGTTATTTCAGTTTTATATAGAATAGACCAGCTTTTATTAAAGTAAGTGTAAAGCATAGAAGTGAAACGAAAATTCTGCACGTAGTGTGGCACGCAGTGCAGGGTGGCGCAAAAATTTACGAAATTCTCTGTGTAGATTAAGAACTCCAGCAATTTTATCTCAAGGAGCGATTGTTAGCGACTGAGAAAAAATTGCTGGAGTTCCTATTAAAAATAAAAATGGTAAATTTTAAGCCATCCCTAAACAAGAATTAGCATTTTTCCGGTTCCGGATAATCTACACCGAAAGTCTCCACAGTAACTTTAGCCATTTTCTGCTGTGCCATCGGACGATCACTGTAATCACAACGTGTCTCTGCGATCTTGTTTACATTCTCCATACCTTCGATTACTTTACCGAAGCCTGCATACTCACCATCAAGATGTGGTGCGGCAGCGTGCATGATGAAGAACTGGCTTCCAGCGGAGTTCGGCATCATAGTACGAGCCATAGACAGAACACCCGGTGTATGTTTCAGATTGTTTGTGAAACCATTGTGAGAGAACTCACCGCGGATGCTGTATCCAGGACCACCGATACCGGTTCCTTCCGGATCGCCACCCTGAATCATAAATCCTTTGATGACACGGTGGAAGATAACACCGTCATAAAAACCTTTCTGTACCAGTGAAATAAAGTTATTTACTGTATTTGGGGCGATTTCCGGATAAAGCTCAGCTTTGATGATATCGCCGTTTTCCATTTCGATTGTTACGATTGGATTCTGTGCCATAATGACCTCCTTAATTATAGCCAAAAAATATAGTAAATTGGCATTTCTATTTAGCATTGTATATGAAAAAGTGATTGTTTTCAACAAAATTCAAAAAAATGGCTATTTTTTTAGTGATTCGTGTGATACTGTAAAAAAAGACCAATTTTTTCAAAGCCGCGTGCAAACTGTAACATTTTTGAGGTTACAGTTCACTCATCACATGTATTCAGGTAATGATCATGCTTGCATGAGGAATTAGCTGGATACATAGTGATGAAGGGAGCGCCTTTTTATGAGCAAAAGTAGTAGCGAAGCTACGGAGAAGCCCGAAAGGGCATTTTGCGAATGGCGCGTGTGAACTGTAACTTTTTGAGAGAGCGCGACTGGTATGGCGGCGGGAAATCGTTGCAATTTGCGGTGATTTTCATTATAATGTTGGAATAGGTGGGATCGTGATGGAAACAAGAGAAAAAGACATGAAAAAGATATCAGAAAATGAAAAAATGCCGCGGACCAAAGATGTGACAGATGAAATTGCGGTGAAATCAATAGAACCGGACTCTATTTTGGATTCGGCAAAACTTGTGCCGATCAAAGATTTTGTAAGTCCGGAGGAACTGCACAAAGATCTGATTCAGATCATTCGCAAATATCATCCGTCAGCGGATATTTCCATGGTGGAAAAAGCATATCAGATCGCAGCGGAAGCACATAAGACACAGGTGCGCAAATCCGGAGAACCGTATATCATTCATCCGTTATATGTAGCGATTATTCTGGCAGAGCTTGAGATGGATAAAGAAACCATTGTTGCCGGTTTGCTGCATGATGTCGTAGAAGATACGGTGATGACCGATGAGGAGATCAAGGAAGAATTCGGACCGGAGGTTGCTCTTTTGGTTGACGGAGTAACAAAACTTGGTCAGATTTCCTATAAAGCAGATAAGGTAGAAGTTCAGGCAGAAAACCTGCGTAAGATGTTCCTTGCCATGGCAAAGGATATCCGTGTTATCATTATCAAGCTGGCAGACCGTCTGCATAATATGCGTACCTTAAAGTACATGAAGCCGGAAAAACAGAAAGAGAAAGCCCGCGAGACGATGGATATTTACGCCCCGATCGCACAGCGTCTTGGTATTTCCAAGATCAAGATCGAGTTAGAGGATCTTTCCCTGAAATATCTGGAGCCGGAGGCATATTATGATCTGGTAGAGAAGATCGCGGTGCGCAAATCTGCCCGTGATAAATATGTCAATTCTCTGGTGAATGATGTGGAAGTCTGTATGAAGGAAGCCGGTATTGAGGCGACTGTCATGGGACGTGCAAAACATTTCTTCAGCATTTACAAAAAGATGGTAAACCAGAATAAGACATTGGATCAGATTTACGATCTGTTCGCCATCCGTATTATCGTAAAAGATGTCAAGGACTGTTATGCGGCACTCGGTGTCATTCATGAAAAATACAAACCGATCCCGGGACGTTTTAAAGATTATATTGCAATGCCGAAGCCGAATATGTATCAGTCTTTGCATACGACACTGATCGGACCGACTGGTCAGCCGTTTGAAATTCAGATCCGTACCGAGGAGATGCATCGTACTTCTGAATACGGTATTGCTGCACATTGGAAATACAAAGAAGCAAATAACGGAAACAGCATCAACGGTGAGGAAGAAAAGTTAAGCTGGCTGCGTCAGATTCTGGAATGGCAGCGGGACATGTCCGATAATAAGGAGTTCATGAGCCTGTTAAAGAGCGATTTGGATCTGTTTTCAGACAGTGTATTCTGTTTTACACCGAGTGGTGATGTCAAGAACCTGCCAAAAGGTTCCACGCCGATCGATTTTGCCTACAGCATTCATTCCGCGGTAGGAAATAAGATGATCGGTGCAAAAGTAAATGGACGTCTGGTAACGATCGACTACAATATCCGTAACGGTGACCGCATCGAAGTTCTGACTTCTGCAAATTCCAAAGGACCGAGCCGTGACTGGTTAAATCTTGTAAAAAGTACACAGGCAAAAAATAAGATCAACCAGTGGTTCCGCAATGAGTTTAAGGAAGAAAATATTGTCAGTGGAAAAGAGCTGCTGAACAATTACTGTAAAGCAAAATCCATTAATTTTGGTGATATCAATAAGCCGGAATATCAGGCAAAAGTACAGCGTAAATATGGATTCCGTGACTGGGATTCTGTATTAGCAGCGGTTGGACATGGTGGACTCAAAGAGTCACAGATCGTTAACCGCATGATGGAAGAGTACCGCAAGGATCATAAGAAAGTAATTACTGATGAACAGATACTGTTTGAGGCATCTTCTTCCGAACAGAAGGAAAAACACGAAGAAGAAGCACGTACTTCGCATAAAAAGAGCGGAATTATCGTAAAAGGTCTGACGGATGTGGCAGTTCATTTTTCCAAGTGCTGCAGTCCGGTACCGGGTGACGAGATCGTCGGATTTGTCACAAGGGGACGTGGTGTATCCATTCACCGAACAGACTGTATTAATATCATGCAGCTACCGGATTTTGACAGACAGCGTCTGATCGAGGCGGAATGGCAGCAGGGAGCCGCTGATGAGGAAAACGGTGGTCATGGCAAATATCTGGCAGAGCTTCGCATTTTCGGAAACAACCGTACCGGTCTGTTGGTAGATATCACGAAGATTTTTACCGAGCGTGGCATTGATATTAATTCTATCAATTCCCGAACAAGCAAAAAGGGAATTGCGACCATTGAAGTTTCTTTCTATACAAAAGGTAAAGATGAACTGAGCATGCTTGGTGAGAAAATCCGTCAGATCGAGAGCGTCTTTGATATTGAGCGTACGACCGGTTGATAGGCATAAGGAGTATAAAAAATATATGGCAGATTTAAGAATTGAAGAATATAACGTTGGTGATATTGGAACAAACTGTTACTTTATCGTAAACGCGGACACAAAAGAAATGGTAATTATTGATCCGGGCGGAGACGGAGCAGATCTTATCCGCCGCATCAAAGAGCGTGGATTAAAGTTACAGGCAGTTTTGCTGACGCATGGACATTATGATCATGCGCATCATGCACGTATGGTAGCAGATGCATTTGGTGTTTCCGTATATGCAAGTGAAAAGGAAGAAGCCACCATGCATGACATTCAGAAAAATGTATCCGCAATGTTTGGCAATCCGGAGACTTATGATGCAGACGTGTATACAAAAGACGGTGATGTGCTTGAGTTAGCCGGATTCAAAATTAAAGTGATTTCCACGCCGGGACACACTGAGGGTGGATGTTGTTATTATTTTGAAGGCAACAAAGTGCTGGCAAGTGGTGACACCCTGTTTTGTGGTTCTGTTGGCAGAACAGATTTCAAGGGCGGCAGCATGTCAGATCTGGTGCGTTCCGTAAAAGAAAAACTGTTTAAACTTCCAAACGACACTGCGGTATTGCCGGGACATGAGGCACGTACCACGATTGGTTACGAGAAACAGTATAATATGTACTTAGCATAATTTAGTGTAATGATTTAAAAGGAATTTTCATGAAACAGGTAGATGAATTTGTATTTGTGGAAATTCCTTTTGTGACGTAAAAAGATACTATAATGGATAACATTTAAAAGAGATTGGAAAAGGAAATAAGTATGATTACAGTACAGTTAAATGAGCCGGATTTTGAATATGATATTCATTCTCTGGTAAAGGCGTTTTATCCACAGCATGACGTGCTTGTAAAAGCCATGCCACGGGAGGAGTTCCCAGAAAGCGTATTTCATCTTGTGGTAAATTATGACCGGAAGAACCACATGATTGATTTTAAATTTTATGAGCGGGAACAGCAGGAAAATGGTGCAGCAGAAGAAAAAATGACACTGGGCGGTAGCGTTCTGGTTGATTTTGCTGACCGGAAAAAGACAAAAAATGAGTTAAAGCAGCAGTTGTATTATTTGCTGACTCTGTATGCAGGAAAGACACTTCCCTGGGGCACACTGACGGGGATTCGCCCAACGAAGATCCCGATGGAACTGTTGGAAGAAGGAAAAAGCGAAGATGAGATCCGTTCTTATATGAAAGAGACGTATTTCGCATCTGACGAAAAAATTGAATTGAGTCTGGCAGTTGCAAAGCGTGAGCTGGAATTGTTGAGCCGTATTGATTATGAGAATGGCTACAGTCTGTATGTAGGTATTCCGTTCTGTCCGAGTACATGTCTGTATTGTTCATTTACCTCATATCCGCTGGCAAAATGGGCAAATCATATGGATGAGTATCTGGATGCATTGGAGAAAGAAATTGCGTTTACAGCAGAGGCTTGCAAACATAAGGTTTTGAATTCTGTATACATTGGTGGAGGAACACCGACGACACTTTCCGCAGAGCAGATGGATCGTCTGTTGACGATGATCGGAAGCTATTTTGGAATTGCGGATGAACAGGGCAGAATGATTTATGCGGATGAATCGGCAGAAAAGCAGACACAGCTTTTAGAGTTTACCGTAGAAGCTGGCAGACCAGACAGTATCACCAGAGAAAAACTGGAAGTCATCCATAAACATAATATTTCCAGAATTTCCATTAACCCACAGACCATGAAAGAAGAAACACTGCGTCTCATCGGTCGTCAGCATACTGTTCAGCAGACTATCGATAGTTTCAACCTGGCGCGAGAGGTTGGTTTTGATAATATCAACATGGATCTGATCGTTGGACTTCCGGAAGAGACCATCGAGGATGTACGTGAGACTATGAGACAGTTAGAAGAACTGGATCCGGATAACATCACTGTTCATTCACTGGCAATCAAACGTGCAGCCAGACTTCGGATGCAGAAGGAACAGTATGAGAATCTGCACATCGAGAATACCGCACAGACCATTGATCTGACCGCAGAATGCTGCCATGAGATGGGACTGGAGCCATATTATCTGTATCGCCAGAAAAATATGGCAGGCAATTTCGAGAATGTCGGCTACGCGAAACCGGGAAAAGCCGGAGTGTACAACATTCTGATCATGGAAGAAAAACAGACCATTATGGCGCTTGGCGCAGGTGCTACCACAAAAGTTGTTTTTGAGGATGGCAAGCGTATTGAGCGTGTGGGAAATGTAAAGGATATTACAAATTACCTGGATCGCGTGGATGAGATGGTAGAGCGGAAGCGGGAATTGCTGAAAAACTGTGGCCAGCTCTAGAAAATAAATTTTATAGATAAAATAAAACACCTGAATAATGATTCGTGAATGTATGTCTGCGGAGCATTTTTCAGGTGTTTTCTTTTGCATTTAATTATATCAAATGGAAATCAATTATATCATTTTGACAAAAATGATATAATTGACATTGATAACGACGAATCATATAATTTAATCAAATTAAGCTGAGTAGCGGCTATTGGGTTGCGAGCAAATGATGTGAATTAATGGTAAAAATTAGCGGGGGAAGCAACACCCGATATAGCTGGAATAATGAATACAAATAGTATTTTTACACAAAAGCCATTTATGGATTATGAAAATACAGAGACAGGAGAAAAAGCAAAATGATAACAGGCGAATTAAAAAATAAAATTGACGGATTGTGGGATATATTTGCAGCGGGTGGACTGGTAAATCCATTGGAGGTAATTGAACAGATTACCTATCTGATGTTTATTCATGATCTGGATGATTCGGACAACAGACGGGCAAAGGAAAGTGCAATGCTTGGCTTGCCGTATGAAAGTATTTTTGCAGAAGAAGTTAAGATCGGTGAAAGAACAATAGACGGAACTCAGTTAAAGTGGTCTGTGTTTCATGATTTTCCGGCAGACAGAATGTATTCTGTAATGCAGGAATGGGTATTCCCATTTATCAAAACATTACACAGCGATAAAAACAGCGCATATTCAAAATACATGGACGATGCTATTTTTAAATTGCCGACACCGCTGGTATTATCAAAAGTCGTGGATTCATTGGATGAGATTTATAAAATCATGAACGAGATTCAGACTGCAGATGTGCGTGGCGATGTATATGAATATTTGCTTTCTAAGATTGCGCAGTCAGGGTTGAATGGTCAGTTCCGTACACCGAGACATATTATCCGCATGATGGTAGAAATGATGGATCCATCCAGTGATGAAGTGATCTGTGATCCGGCGTGTGGTACATCTGGTTTCTTGGTGGCGGCAGGTGAGTATCTGAAAGAACAGAAAAAAGAGGAAATTTTCTTTGATAAGCAGAAAAAAGAGCATTATATGAATCACATGTTCCATGGCTATGATATGGATCGGACAATGCTTCGTATCGGGGCCATGAATATGATGACGCATGGAATCGACAACCCGTTTATTGAGTATAGAGACAGTTTATCAGATCAGAATCCGGATAAAGATAAGTACACACTGGTACTGGCAAATCCGCCATTTAAAGGAAGTCTGGATGCAGAGTCAGTGTCTGGCGATTTGCTGAAAGTGTGTAAAACGAAAAAAACAGAATTGCTTTTCCTGACATTATTTTTACGGATTCTGAAAATTGGCGGACGTTGTGCATGTATCGTTCCGGATGGAGTATTGTTTGGTTCTTCCAAAGCACACAAATCCATTCGAAAAGAAATTGTAGAAAATCAGAGACTGGAAGCAGTTATTTCAATGCCGTCTGGTGTGTTTAAACCGTATGCCGGAGTATCCACCGCCATTTTGATATTTACAAAAACAGAACATGGTGGAACCGATAACGTCTGGTTTTACGATATGACAGCAGATGGATTCAGTTTGGATGATAAGCGGACACCGATTGCAGACAATGATATTCCGGATATCATTGAGAGATTCAAACATCTGGAACAGGAAGCAGACCGAAAACGCACAGAAAAGTCCTTCATGGTTTCCAAAGAGGATATCGTAAATAATGACTATGATCTCAGTATTAATAAGTACAAGGAAGTGGAGTACATTCCGGTAGAATATCCGCCTACATCAGAGATTATGGCAAATATTCATGAGCTAGAGATGGAGATCGGGAAGAATCTGGCGGAGTTGGAAGAATTGCTAGGATTATAAAGGGGATGATATAGATGCATAAAGTAAGTAGACGAGGAGGCTTTTCCGATAGAAATGGGATTAAGCCAGAAAATATCGAGATACAGTTAAAGGATTTTGATAAGCGGACAAGAGTACAATTACAAAATATGATTAATAACATGTATGCAAAAACATATAATTATGGGTTAAATGAATGGGATAGTGAGATACAGGAATTTTTTAGATACGTTCTCGGAGATATTTATGCAGAACCTACGGATGTTCAGAAAAGATATTATGCAACAGATATATTTTTGATTATCAATAACACAATTAATAAAGACTCGTATGATGAGGTACTTACCGTAATAGAGGCACTTGTTCAATATTGGGATTCTTATATGCAAAAATGGAGACCTGACTATTATATAGAATATTATGGATATGTAGATAGTTCATTATATGAAGAAGCTAATGAGGTGTTTGAAAAAGAATATATAGGTTATAGATTTATTGATGAAAAAATCACGCCGATTAGCGATAAGTATGAAGTGGCAGCAGTGAACGAAGCGCTACAAAATATTTATCAACCAGTCAGGGAGCACATATCAAAAGCAAATTCATTGTTGGCAGATAGAGAAAATCCTGATTATGAAAATTCTATAAAAGAAAGTATTAGTGCAGTTGAAGCAATATGTGAAATCATTACGGGTGAAAGTGGAACTTTAGGGAAGCTGCTAACGAAAGTGGAACAAAAAGGTGTTTATATTCATTCAGCCTTACAGTCAGCATATAAAGTCTTGTATGGTTATACAAGCGATGCCAGTGGAATAAGACATGCAAGAAAATTGGGTGGTGTAGATTCAACATTTGCGGAAGCAAAGTATATGTTAGTTGCTTGTTCTGCATTTGTTAATTATCTTATGACATTAAATGCAGATTAATAAAAAGAAAGGAAAATGCAAATCGGATAAATTCCAATTTGTCGAAAGAAAATTGTGATATTTAATGATGTACTGGAAATAAAAAATGGAAGAAATCAAAAATTAGTTGAAAATTCAAATGGTAAATATCCCATTTATGGAAGTGGTGGAATCATGGGATATGCCGATGACTATATTTGCGAGGCAGATACTGTAATTATTGGGAGAAAAGGGAGTATAAATAATCCCATTTATGTTGATGAACCTTTTTGGAATGTTGATACAGCATTTGGACTTTGTGCCAAGAAAGATATTTTAATACCAAGATATTTATACTATTTTTGTCGACATTTTAATTTTGAACGATTAAATAAAGCGGTGACAATTCCAAGTTTGACCAAATCAGATCTTTTAAAAATAGAAATTAAAATACCGAAGATAGATGAGCAACGAAATGTAGTTGACAGACTTTTAAAAGTTGAACAAATAATTAGAATGAGAAAAAAAGAACTTTGTGAACTGAATGAGCTTATTAAAGCTCGATTTGTAGAGATGTTTGGTGATCCTATTCAAAATTCAAAAGGATGGGAGATGTCCTTGATAGAGGATGTGGTTGCTAAAGAAAAGAATGCTCTTAAAGCGGGACCTTTTGGATCAGCATTAAAAAAAGAGTATTATGTTGAATCAGGATATAAAATATATGGTCAGGAACAAGTTATAAGTGGGGATCATACACTGGGGGATTATTATATAGACGAGGCTCGTTATAAAATGCTGGAGAATTGCGCTGTACAAGCTGGAGATGTGCTTATTAGTCTGGTTGGAACATATGGAAAATTGCTTATTATGCCAGAAAACTTTGAACCTGGAATTATTAATCCACGTTTGATGAAAATTACGTTTGATAAAGAAAAGGTAAACCCATATTATTTTAAATATTTCTTTCAATCTGAGGCTTTGAAAAGAGCATTGTCAGAGAATACACATGGTGGAACTATGGATATATTAAATCTTGGAATTGTAAGAAAAATAGAAATACCTTTGCCACCATTAGACTTGCAAAACAAATTTGTTTCATTTGTCAACCAAGTCAACAAATCAAAAGTTGCAGTGCAAAAATCACTGGATGAAACACAATTATTATTTGATTCATTGATGCAGAAATATTTTGGGTAAAATTATAGTGTATAAATATTGATTTAGATAGCTACATGAGGAGAATTTTACATGGGAATGATGACAGTATATCATGGTGGATATCAACCAGTAGAAAAACCGGAGATTCGTCAAGGAAGAAACACAAAAGACTTTGGGACAGGTTTCTATTGTACAATTATTAAAGAGCAGGCGCAAAGATGGGCAAGAAGATACAATACAAAAATTGTTTCGGTATATGATGTTAGTATCAATTCAAACTTAAAGGTAAAAGAATTTAAAGAAATGACGGAAGAATGGTTGGATTTTATTATTGCGTGTCGAAGTGGTAAAATACACGATTATGATATTGTAATTGGTGCAATGGCGGACGATCAGATTTACAATTATATTTCTGATTATATGGATGGAGTAATTACCCGAGAGCAGTTCTGGATATTGGCAAAATTCAAATATCCAACACATCAAATTGTATTTTGTACAGATGATGCATTGAAATGCTTGCATTACAGAGGCTATGAGGAGGTTGTGTAATGGTTGGTGAAGGAAGAGAACCCAAAAAAGACAATGATTTATTTTATACTTGTAGCTTGATTGATTATATTTCAAGAAAAACAAAAAATGTGCGATCTTATGTAGTCAATAAACTGGGAAAAGAGCGATTAGAAAAAATATACGATCTTGCGGATGTGTATCATTGTGACAATATAGAACGAGTTTGTGATGATTTTATAGATGAAGCGAATATCGAGCAGGGAAATTTTGATAATGTGGCGGATTGCGGATATTCCATTCCAACTTATTGGGATATAGGAAAGGTATATAAGCGTTTGATCAAGCGCGTAGCAGAATATGAGAAGATTGACATTATAAGTGCATTGGAAAAAGTATACAATTCTTTTATCAGTCCGAAAATAGATGATTACAACAGCAGCGTTTATTATGAAAACCCGGAATATATATTTGAATGTTACAGGGAAAACCAGATGCTGTAAGTGATTTGTATAAAAATGTGCTGTAAAATGTTGGTAATGATCGAGAGGAGAATACCAACATGGATGAAAAATTAGTGAATATTATCAATGAAATGGCAGAGTATCTAAACATAGCACAGATGAAGAAGTTGCAGGAAGTATTATTGAGGCATTTGATAAATAGTGAAGTAGAGAAGTCGAATGTTTCAAATCTGGAATATTTGCAAATGTTTATAGATGCGAAGCGTATTGAAGGATGTTCAGACAGAACTTTGGGATATTATCAGGTGACAGTGGAACATCTGCTGAAAACCGTTGACGTTGAAGTGCGAAAAATGACGACGGATGATTTGCGAAGTTATCTTGCTGAATATCAGCAGATTAATAATTGCAGTAAAGTAACGGTTGATAATATCCGAAGAAATTTATCCAGTTTCTTTTCGTGGCTTGAGGAAGAAGATTATATTTTGAAAAGTCCGATGCGGAGGATTCATAAAATTAAGACAAAGCAACAGGTAAAAGAAATTATCTCTGATGAAATGATTGAAAAAATGCGTGATAATTGCAAAACAAAAAGGGATTTGGCAATTATTGATTTGCTGTATTCAACGGGAATTCGTGTCGGTGAGCTAGTTCGCTTGAATATTTCTGATATAGATTTTGAAGAACGTGAATGTGTGGTATACGGAAAAGGTGATAAGGAACGCCGTGTGTATTTTGATGCAAAGGCAAAATTGCATTTACAGAATTATATTAAAAGCAGAACAGACGATAATCCGGCATTATTTGTTACATTAGATGTTCCGTATGATCGGCTGAAAATTAGTGGTGTGGAAATTCGGATGCGTGAACTTGGACGCAGTTTGAGCATTCCCAAAATTCATCCACATAAGTTCAGGAGAACAATGGCGACACGAGCCATTGATAAAGGAATGCCGATTGAACAGGTGCAGAAAATTTTGGGACATTCACAGATTGGCACAACTATGCAGTATGCGATTGTAAATCAGAATAATGTAAAAGCATCTCATAGAAGATATATTGCGTAGATAGGATAACAATTCCAATTTTTAGAAACAACTATTGTTGTAATTACATGAAAAAATTAAAAATAGATGGTTTGACATAGAAGCGGTTAAAAGCTAATATAAATATGAAAAAAGTGCTACCGATAGACGGTTAGCCCTATATATGTTTTAGTTAAAAAATAACCGCCACAATTTTCTCAGGACTGGGCGGTTATTTTTGTGTCTTGAAATGTAAAAAATCTTTTAAAGTGGTTTTTGATTTGCATATATGATATAAATGGCAAAATATAAACTAAAGGAATTATGTGAATTTATAACTGACGGAACACATCAGACACCAGAATATTGTGGAAATGATGGAGTTATCTTTCTTTCATCCAAAGATGTCACAGAGCGAAAAATTAACTGGGATAGTGTAAAATATATTCCAAATGCATTGCATGAAAAATTATGTAAAAGATTAAAACCTAGAAAGAATGATATCTTATTAGCAAAAAATGGGACAACAGGTGTTGCAGCCATTGTAGATAGAGATGAGATATTTGACGTTTATGTAAGTTTAGCTGTATTAAGACCTTTAAATGTTGTATATCCGAAATATCTTTTATATGCTATAAATAGTCCAGTTGTGAAACGGCAATTTGATGCAGGATTAAAAGGAGTCGGTGTGCCTAATCTTCATTTGGGTGTCATTAAGGAAACTTGGATCAATGTTGTAAAAAAAGAGGGACAACAAAAAGTTTGTAAAGTTTTAGATAAAATAGAAAAGATAATTGAGTTAAAAAAGCAAGAATTACAATTATTAGATGAATTAATCAAAGCTCGATTTGTAGAGATGTTTGATTTGAGTGAGTGCGTATATGGAACGTTTGGAAAAGATACTGATTTTGTAGATTATAGAGGAAAAACTCCAGAATTATCTGATGTGGGAACTATTCGAATGGTAAATGCAAAGTCAGTGGGAAAAGGTGTTTTTAAAACAGTAAATGAATATGTTACAGATGAGGTATACGAAAAATGGATGCATCGTGGTTTGGGTTATCCTGGTGATATTTTGTTTGTTACAGAAGGGCATACTTTTGGAAATACCTGTTTGGTCCCTGATTATCTTAAAAAATTTGCACTCGGGCAAAGAGTAATCACGATAAAGGGACATTCAGAAGTTATTGATAATGCGTTTTTGGGTACCTATATGCAAATGGAGCAGTTTAAGCAAGATATAGATGTATATAAGACGGGTGGAACTGCACAAGGAATTCGGAGTAAGGATCTTTTAAAGATAAGGCTACCATTGCCAAAGTATAAGGAGCAAAAAGAGTTCGCTGACTTCATCAAACAAGTCGACAAATCAAAAGTTGTACATTACATATAAAAATAGCACACGATAAGCAATTGGGGGGTGAAACACATGAAAACCAATTTTGATTATTTAAAAACAGAAGCAAAATTTTCCACATTTGCAGATGTAGCCATTTCTGCTGAGAGGTTTGTATTGATGGATTCAGAAGTGAGTATTCTCAACTGCCGCCGTGCCATGGAGTTTGCGATTAAATGGATGTATTCTGTAGATTCAGAGTTGGATATGCCATATCAGGATAACTTGCAGAGTCTGTTAAATGCAGAAGAATATCGGCGCATTATCGGACCAGATCTGTGGAAACGAATGGATTACATTCGCAGATGTGGCAATAATGTGGCACATGGCAGTCGAAAACTGGGGCGGGATGAAGCAATGCTTTGTCTGGAAAATCTGTTTATTTTTCTGGATTATATTGCCTGCTGTTATGCGGATGAATATACGGAGCGGACATTTGATAGAAGCATCATCACTGACAGAGTGAAGAAAGCAAAGGAATCCAGAGATGCAGCAAATGCAGTGAAGCAGGATCTGGTAAAAGAACAGGAGAAGTCTGCACAGCAGGAGCTGGATTTACAGAAACTGATGGCAGAGAATGCTTCGTTAAAGGAAGAATTATCTGCCCGCAGGCAGGAACAACAGCAGACTTATGTTCCGAAACCATTGGATTTATCGGAATATAAAACCCGGAAATTATATATTGATGCGATGCTTCAGGATGCTGGTTGGAGAGAAGGCGAAAACTGGTTAAATGAAGTTCCGGTGGAAGGAATGCCAAATAAGTCGGAGACCGGTCGCATAGATTATGTTTTATATGATGATATGCACCAGCCGTTGGCAATTATTGAGGCAAAAAGAACCTGTGTGGACGTGGCAAAAGGTCGTCAGCAGGCAAAATTGTATGCTGATATTTTGGAAAAACAATACAAGAGACGCCCGGTTGTCTTTTTAACGAATGGATTTGAAACGCATATCATTGATGGAAAATATCCGGAACGAAAGTGTGCTGTGATTTATTCGAAACGCGATCTGGAGAAGTGGTTTAACCTTCTTCGTATGCGGACAAGTCTCAGACATGTTACCGTAAATAAGGATATTGCAGGCCGTTATTATCAGGAGGCAGCGATCAAAGCAACCTGTAATAGTTTTGATGAGAAAAATCGCCGGAAAGCGTTGCTTGTTATGGCTACCGGTTCAGGAAAAACCAGAACGGTGATTGCACTGTGCGATATATTGTTGAAGGCTGGATGGGTAAAAAATATATTGTTTCTGGCAGATCGTAATTCTCTTGTTACGCAGGCGAAGCGTAGTTTTGTAAATCTGTTGCCAAATTTATCCTGTACGAATCTGGTGGAAGAGAAGGATAATTATAATGCACATTGTGTTTTTTCCACGTATCAGACAATGATTCACTGTATTGATGAAGTGAATGATGCAGATGGCAAGATTTTTACATGTGGACATTTTGACTTGGTGATTTGTGATGAAGCACATCGGTCTATTTATAATAAATACAGAGACATTTTTAATTATTTTGATGCGCCACTGGTAGGTTTGACAGCAACGCCAAAGGATGAGATTGATAAAAATACATACGAAATATTTGAATTGGAAAATGGTGTGCCGACTTATGGATATGATCTGGCACAGGCAGTAAAAGACGGATATCTGGTGGATTATGTTTCGGTTGAATCAAAGTTGAAATTCATTGAGCAGGGAATTGTGTATGATGAGTTGTCAGAGGAAGATAAGGAAGCGTATGAAAATACGTTTCAGAATGAGGATGGAACTGTCCCGGAAGCAATCGATTCATCCGCTTTAAATACGTGGGTTTTTAATGTGGATACGATTCGTCAGGTGCTGGACATTTTGATGACAGATGGCATTAAAGTTGATTATGGACAGAAAATTGGAAAGACAATTATTTTTGCAAAAAACCATGCACATGCGGAAAAAATCCTGGAAGTTTTTCATAAGGAATATCCGCATTTACCAGACGATTTTGCGAAAGTGATTGATAATTATATGACCTACGCGCAAAGTGCGATTGATGAATTTTCAGATCCGAAAAAATTGCCGCAGATTGCCATTTCCGTTGACATGTTGGATACAGGAATTGATGTTCCGGAAGTTGTGAATCTTGTATTTTTCAAAAAGGTAATGAGTAAGGCAAAATTCTGGCAGATGATCGGACGGGGAACCAGATTATGCCCGGAATTGTTAGATGGAGAGGATAAGCAGAAATTTTATATTTTTGATTTTTGTGGAAATTTTGAATTTTTCCGTATGAATAAAGGAAAAGCAACGGCAAATGTGCTGGCTTTGCAGTGTGCGATTTTTAATTTGCAGTTTGAAATTACATATAAATTACAGGATCTGACCTGTCAGACGGATCGATTGATTGCTTATAGAAAAGCTCTGGTAAAACATATGAGTGAGAAAGTACAGGAATTGCCGAGAGATAATTTTGTGGTCAGACAGCATCTGAAATATGTGGATTTATATGCAAATGAGGATAACTATAAAGGATTAACCTATGAAGATACACTGCTGGTTCGGGAAGAAGTGGCCCCACTGATTTTGCCGGATGGCGATGAGGCAAGTGCAGTCCGTTTTGATGCGTTGATGTATGGAATTGAACTTGCATATTTGTTGGGAAAGAAGTATACGCGCGCACGTCATGATTTGCGAAAGAAAGTAGAAGGAGTGGCGAGTGTAGCCAATATTCCGGAAATTCAGGCACAGTCAGATTTTATCTATGAATTGTTGCACACAGATTATGTGGAACGGGCAGGTGTGAATGAATTTGAGGAAATCAGAAGCAGATTGCGGGATTTGATGAAATATATTCCAAATACGGGAACAATAAAATATGAAACTGTATTTACAGATGAGTTATTGTCAAAAGAATGGCATGAATCTGAGCTGGAAAATGATGAATTGAAAAATTATAAAGCAAAAGCGGAGTATTATATTCGACAGCATCAGGACAACGAAGCGATTGCAAAGTTAAAGACGAATCAGCCATTGACGACATCAGATGTTGAGAACCTGGAAGAAATTCTCTGGAAGGAAGTTGGAAGTAAAGAGGATTACGAGCAGGAATATGGTGAAAAACCATTGGGCGAATTTGTGCGTGAAATCGTTGGTCTTGATATGAATGCGGCAAAAGAAGCATTTTCTGAATATCTGTCAGATACAAATATGGATAGCAGACAAATTTATTTTGTAAATCAGATTGTGGAGTATATTGTTCATAATGGAATGATGAAAGATTTGTCTGTACTTCAGGAGTCGCCGTTTACAGATCGCGGAAGCGTCGTGGAAGTATTTACAGATTTATCCGTATGGATGGGAATTCGCAACGTAATTGAAAGTATTAATGCAAATGCCGCAGCTTAAGGGATTGCCTGAGAAAAAACACTTGCTATATCAAACTCACAAACGTATAATAAACTATGTATGTGAACACAGAAAAAGTGAAGAGATCTGTGTTTGGCAATGGATACGAAAACAGACATCGGATATCTGTTTTTTAGGAATATAAAATACAGAGCAATCTGTATGGAATGGAGGATATACAGTGGCTTTAAAGAAAAAACCGGTAAACGGTATGAAAGATATTATGCCGGATGAGATGCAGATCCGCGATTATGTACAGAGCGTGATCAAAGAGACTTATCGTGCATTCGGATTTACCCCGATCGAGACACCTTGTATGGAAGATATTGCAAACCTGAGCAACAAGCAGGGTGGAGAAAATGAGAAACTGATCTTCAAGGTATTAAAACGTGGTGAGAAATTGAAACTGGAGACTGCACAGAGTGAGGCAGATCTGGTTGATTTTGGTATGAGATATGATCTGACTGTACCGCTTTGCCGTTATTATGCAAACCATGCAAATGATCTGCCGTCCCCGTTTAAGGCACTTCAGATGGGAAATGTATGGCGTGCAGACCGTCCGCAGAGAGGTCGTTATCGTCAGTTCATGCAGTGCGATATTGATATTCTTGGCGAGCCGTCCAATCTGGCAGAGATCGAGCTGATTCTTGCTACTACAACCACACTTGGCAAACTTGGATTCAAGAATTTTGAAATCCGTATCAATGAGCGCCGTATCTTAAAAGCAATGGCAGCTTACAGCGGATTTGCAGAGGAAGAGTTTGATACCGTATTTATCATTCTGGACAAGATGGACAAGATCGGTCTGGAAGGTGTTGCAGAGGAACTTGCAAAAGAAGGTTATGCACAGGAAGCGATCGATAAATATCTGTCTCTGTTCACAGGTGTGGAGCAGGCAGAGGATGGCATCAGCTATCTGGCAGATACTTTAGGTGACTATCTGGATGCCGAGATCGTTCAGAATATGAAAGAGATCGCCTCCGCAGTAAATGCAACAAAGATGGCATCTTTTGAGCTGGTATTTGATCCGACTTTGGTACGAGGCATGTCTTACTATACAGGAACTATTTTTGAGATCGCAATTCCGGAGTTTGGCGGAAGCTGTGGTGGCGGCGGACGTTACGACAAGATGGTTGGAAATTTCACCGGAAAAGATGTTCCGGCTTGCGGATTTTCCATCGGATTTGAGCGTATCATCCTGCTTCTGATGGAGAATGGTTTCAAGATTCCGGAGCAGCCGAAAAAGACTGCATATCTGATTGAAAAAGGATATCCGGGAGATAAACTCAGCGAAGTGATCGGACAGGCACAGCAGGCGCGCGCAAATGGCGAGCAGGTACTGGTTGTCCGTATGAATAAAAATAAAAAATTCCAGAAAGAGCAGCTTTCCAAAGAAGGTTACGAGGAATTCGTAGAATTTTTTAAATAGGAGGAATATATTATGGCAGAGTCCATGCGTGGATTGAAAAGATCCCATAGATGTACAGAGGTATCCAGTGCGGATATCGGAAGTACCGTTACCGTTATGGGTTGGGTACAGAGAAGAAGAAATCTGGGAAGCCTGATCTTTATTGATCTGAGAGACCGTTCCGGTCTGCTTCAGATCGTATTTGATGAAAACAGTGTAGGAGCAGATGGATTTGCAAAAGCAGAGACACTCAGAAGTGAGTACGTTATCGCTGTTGTTGGTAAAATCCAGAAACGTTCCGCAGCAGTAAATGAAAATTTAAAAACAGGTGATATTGAAGTGATCGCAGAGAGCCTTCGTATCCTTTCTGAGTCCGATACACCGCCTTTCCATATTGAGGAGAATTCTCAGACAAAAGACGAAATTCGTCTGAAATATCGTTATCTGGATCTTCGTCGTCCGGATTTACAGCGTAACCTGATGCTGAGAAGTAAAGTGGCTTATCTGATGCGTGATTTCATGGCAAAAGAGGGCTTTATCGAGATCGAGACACCGGTTCTGACAAAATCCACTCCGGAAGGAGCAAGAGATTATCTGGTACCGAGCCGTGTGCATCCGGGAAGTTTTTATGCACTTCCGCAGTCTCCACAGCTGTTCAAACAGCTGCTGATGTGCTCCGGATATGACCGTTATTTCCAGATTACAAAATGTTTCCGTGATGAGGATTTACGTGCAGACCGTCAGCCGGAGTTTACACAGGCCGATATGGAGCTGTCTTTCGTAGATGTAGATGATGTATTAGACGTAAATGAGCGTCTGTTAAAATATGTATTTAAAGAGGCCATCGGTGTGGATGTACAGATTCCGCTTCCGCGCATGACATGGCAGGATGCCATGGATCGGTACGGTTCTGACAAACCGGATACCCGTTTTGGCATGGAATTACATGACGTATCTGACGTTGTGAAAAATTGTGGATTCGGCGTATTTACCGGTGCATTAGAAAACGGCGGCAGCGTACGTGGTATCGCTGTTCCGGGCAAAGCTTCCATGGGACGTAAACAGATCGACAAGCTGGTTGATCTGGCAAAAACATATGGAGCAAAAGGTCTGGCTTATCTGTGTGTAAATGAAGATGGCACATACAAATCTTCTTTTGCAAAATTTATGACAGAAGAAGAACTGGCAGCTTTAGTAGAAGCTACCGAAGGAAAACCGGGCGATTTGCTGTTATTCGCTGCTGATAAAAATAAAGTCGTATGGGCAGTTCTTGGCGCCTTAAGACTTCATATGGCAAAAGAACTGAACCTGCTGGATCCGAACCAGTACAACTTCCTCTGGGTAACAGAGTTCCCGTTACTGGAGTGGTCCGATGAAGAGAATCGTTATATGGCAATGCATCATCCGTTTACTATGCCAATGGAAGAGGATTGGGATAAGATCGATTCTGATCCGGGCGCTGTTCGTGCAAAAGCATATGACATCGTATTAAATGGTACTGAGCTTGGCGGCGGTTCTGTCCGTATCCACCAGGATGACATTCAGGAGAAAATGTTCGAAGTACTTGGATTTACAAAAGAGCGTGCATGGGATCAGTTTGGTTTCCTGCTCTCCGCATTCAAGTATGGTGTACCGCCACACGCAGGACTGGCTTACGGCTTAGATCGTATGGTAATGCATATGGTACATGCAGATTCTATCCGTGACGTTATCGCATTCCCGAAAGTAAAAGATGCTTCCTGTCTGATGACAGAAGCTCCAGGTACGGTAGATGAGAAACAGTTAGAAGAACTTGGACTTGCAATCAAACTTCCGGAAGAGACAACAGAAGAGGAGTAATTGTAAAATTGCATAAAAATGAGTAAAAAGCGGGAGTGGAAAATCTGAGGATTTTCTGCTCCTGCTTTTTGCATGCCTTGAAAATAAAGGATTTGTGGGAAAAAATGCGTGTTGTGCAATTTGTATAGTGTAAGAAATGCAGAAAAATTTATGGTTGACGGTCAGGGGGAAGTGGTATATATTCATGCTATCGTTCTTCAAACAAATCTGATTCAGATAAAATTGCATAGTTATCAGAGTGGTGATATCTTACGAGCAGTCTAAATATTGTTGCACCGATTCGGTAAATATCAAGAAAAACAGAGTGATACATTGTATTAGTTAAACTATGAAAATAAAAAGAGAAGAAGGCTAATGAAACTTGAACGCAGAATAAGCATTTCCCCGATTCAAGCGCGTAGAGCACTAAGCGGTGGGTAAGGGGGATGCTTATACCAGTGGGAGTTAAAAGCTCCCACTGACAGGTCGCAAAGCGACTGCGTTCATGAGCAAGTAGCGAAAGCGGATTGCGAATGTCCGCTTTAAATATGTAAATATTTCATATGGAGGAGGTTGTTTGCATGACAAAAAAGTTACGAGATTATTTTCCTATGCTGCAGACCAGAGAAGTAATTTTGAAAGAAATCAATAATAACGAAAAGATGTGGAGTACGTTTTATTCGTGGGAAGAAGAACGGCAGGAGGAATTTCTTGATTTTTGCACTGGAGCGCGGGGAGTAAAAGTGATGTATGATTTTGTGAGTAAAGAGATTTTGAATCCAGAGTCAACACCAGAGCGTATTGATGAATTATTGTCTCTGTTATTAAAGCAGGAGGTTCATGTGATGGAAGTTTTACCAAATGATGGAACACGATTGGCAGATGAATCATCACTTGTTATTATGGATATTGTAGTGCAGCTTTCCGATGGCAGCATTGCAAATCTGGAAATTCAAAAAATTGGGTATAAGTTTCCGGGAGAAAGAAGCGCCTGCTATTCCGCAGATTTGCTGTTGCGGCAGTATAAGCGGGTGCGAAGTGAACGAAAGAAAAAATTCAGTTACAAAGACATCAAAGATGTATATACAATTGTGCTGTTTGAAAACAGTCCTGCAGAATTTAAAAAATTTCCAGATGTATATATTCATTCTTTCGGGCAAAAATCAGATTCGGGATTGGAATTTAATCTGCTGCAAAAATATGTATTCGTAGCGCTTGACAATTTTAAAAATATTCAGCAAAATAAAGAAAATAAGTATCTGATAAACAGTCGACTTGATGCATGGATTGCGTTCTTTTGTATAGATGATCCGGAAATGATTGTTGCGATTATCGAGCAGTATCCCGAGTTTAGAGCATACTATGAACAAATCTATGACATCTGTCGAAATATCGAAGGAGTGATGGATATGTTTTCGAAAGAATTACAGGAACTTGACCGGAATACTGTGCAGTTGATGATTGATGAGATGCAGGAGGATTTGAAACAAAAAGGAAAAGAACTGGATCTTATAAATCAGAAATTAGGTGAGAAGAATCAGGAACTGGATGAGAAGAATCAGGAATTGAATGAGAAGAATCAGGAATTGAATGAAAAAAGTCAGGAATTGGATGAAAAAAATCAGAAATTACAGGCGGCTTTAGCGCGTATTCATGAGCTTGAAGAGGAAAAGAAAAAAGCAAATCAATAAGATGGAAAATGAATTCCTAACAGAAAGCCGGCAATTGCCGGCTTTCTGAAAAATATGCTAAAACTATACTATTCATAATCCACCCGGAAGGCTGCAAAGTCCAGATCAGTTTCAGTTCCGTCTTTAAGATGAACATAAGGTGTGACTTCCAGAGACGTGAAGTCCTGTGTTAATGCTGGAAGCAAAATATTAGTCTGGAAGCAATAATTTCCGTCATCATCAACATATGTGCTTTCTCCGGAATTATTCCAATGTTCATCTCCGGAGTCGTTTGAGTCAAAGTAGACGGAGGAGAAGGTCTCTGAATCTGTCTTTGTATCAAAGATATTTCCATTGGAATCGATAATGTGGCAGTAAATCCAGTTATGAATTGTATCACCGGAAATGATCTTATCGAACTGATCATAGGAAGCTTTATCCTTGCCAAAATTCCATGTCAGACTAAGATAAGTTCCGGAGGCAGAAGTCTTGCTTTCTCCAACAGTTACCGTTGCACCATTTGCGGCAGATGCAGTGATTGCTGGTTTGACATTGGTATTACCGGAAATATAAAAGCTGATCGTCTGCGTGTAGAAATATCCGGTTTTGGGATCTCTGACGGTTGTCAATGGAATCTGTACTTTACAGTTGTCTGGAAGATCTGCATCGGAAAGTTCCACTGTAGCATGAAATGCACCGCGTTTATATTGTGGATCACCTTCGTCACCATAGATACCGTTGATGTCCCAGGTAGCCAGATAAACTGTATCATTGATAACAATACGGTCAGGAAGAAACCAGTCTCCAAGTGTATTTAGACCATATTCGGTTGCTTCGCCATAAATGGAAAGCAGACCGCCATCATAATAAGCATCGATCACATTCATATACGGGGTTGACAGTTTTTGATATTTACCGTCCTGATCATACAGTTCTAACATAACATCCGGCCAGGTATCAGAAAAAGTAGTAACAAGACCGCTTTCTTCTGATACAATCGTTGCTGGTGCCACAGAATCTGTCGTGTCAGAAGCAGCAGATGTTTCTTCTTCGGAAGAACTTTCCGGAGTAGTGATACGTCCTGTTTCCTGCAAATACTGCTGTGATCTTGCCTGATACTGTTTAATTCCGGCATAAGCGCCGGTGGTTCCCATAGTAGCGCATACAATAATTACGGCAGCAACTTTTGCCGGCATCCATTTCTTTTTGGATTTTATAGGAGAAATATTTTTTTTCTGCTGTTCCTGAGCTATCTGATTAACAACAAGCTGTTTAAAATGCTCCGGTGTTTTTGGAAAAGTTTCTTTTTCATATTCGAAATCATTGTGTTTAGAGTCGTGATTCATATGGCGGCCTCCTTTTCAAACATTGTTCGTAACTGAAGTTTTCCGCGGTTTAACCGCATTTTTATGGCACTTTCACTCATTTCCAGAATGTCTGCAATTTCCCGTATTTTAAATCCGTCAAAATAGTACATTACCAGTGGAAGACGGTAGGAAATATCTAGCTGCATCAGATGCTGATACAGGTCTGAGTAATCCTGCTGTGCGGCTTCTTCGGTCAGTACACCTTCCTCATAAGTGACTTCCCGTTTGCGTTTCCGCAGGATCATCTGACATTCGTTGATCAATATGCGTGAAAACCATGTTTTGGCATATTCCTGTTTTTTTAGTGTGTGAAGTTTTGAAAATCCTTTTACGATGGCAGACGACATGGCATCCTCACAGTCGGCATCCTCTTTTAAAATCGCCTTTGCAATGCGGTAGAAGTCATCGGTAAAAGAAATGATCAAATCTCCGAAATCCTGTTTTGTCATAACTTCCCTCTTTTTATCTCAATATGTTTTTATAAATGTGAAATGAGATTTTTATACTCTGTAATAGCTATTACACCCATTAGATGCAGTTTAACATAAAAAAGTCACAAACATATGATAAGAATTCATTCAAAGTAGATTTGTTCTCCTTGTTGGTTTGGTTTCCGGCAGAATTGGAGACATGTGCAGAAGAATTATGTCATGTGTTACACAATGTGCATGTTGTGATAAAAATGATGATGGCATTTGGGAATTTTACCTGCAATTTACAGAAATCTGGTTCTGGATTTTACCCGGTGGTCATAAGCTGAAAATGTTGCAAATCTGAGAAATATTTTTTCTGGAAAGTTAATCAGAAAAAATAAGTCATAAATCAGAAATCCACGCATATAGTATAGAGTGGGCTAAGAAAGGAGAGATGTATATTTGAAAGAAGAAAAAGAAAAGAGAATTGATACCAAAAAAGAAAAAGAGATAAAAACAGGGGACGTGACAATGCATGAAACAGAAGAACCTGCCGATGTGTTTCCGGAGAAAACAGGGGATAATCTGATATTTCTGGATGATCCGAAATTACGAAAAGAATATCTGGATTGTATGAGATATCTGCTGACGCAGATTACAGATTTTGGATTTGCGCAGGAAGAAGAACTGGGACGCAGCATTATCAGTCATACAAAATATCGTTTAAAAACAAGAGAGAGTATTCTGGCAAAGATGGAGCGCAAGAAACGGGAGTTGACAGAGGAGAATGTGTTTACTTACATAAATGATCTGGCAGGAATTCGTGTGATCTGTCTGTTTCTGGATGATATCTACCGGGTGAGAGATTTTGTCCGTGAACTTCCCGGAATTACAATTGTGAAAGAGAAAGATTTTGTGAAAAAACCGAAAAACAGTGGCTATCAAAGCCTGCATATGATCGTACAATTTGCTAATGAAAAAAAGGTTGAAATTCAGTTGAGAACCATTGGAATGGATTTCTGGTCGGTACTGGAATATCAGCTGCAGTATAAAAAGCATCATAAAAAAGGAAAACAATTGAAAAAGGAGCTGTTTTCCTGTGCCATTGATGTAAGAAATATGGATCAGCGAATGCTGGATCTGAGACAGTCAATTGAAAACGTATAAAAAGGTGTGCCTTCCAGGAAAGCACACCTTTTTTATTACTCAAAGTCAGGGGAATGGGTACATTCTCTTTACCTGCTTCAATGTATTCATTTGTTAAACTGTAATCGAATCTTAAGCCTCAATTGGTTTCAGATCGTCAGCGATGATCAGTTTTGCTTCTGTAGCTGCCTGAATCTCTTCAACAGTGAATTCCGGATTGTACTCTTTTAATACGATTCCTTCCGGAGTTACTTCCATAACACCCATCTCAGTAACAATCAGGTTTACCTGAGCTTCTGCTGTTAGAGGTAATGTACACTGTTTTAAGATCTTCGGTGCACCTTTCTGTGTGTGCTCCATAGCAACGATAACTCGTTTAGCACCTACTACAAGGTCCATAGCTCCACCCATTCCAGGAACCATTTTTCCAGGAATGATCCAGTTTGCGATATTTCCTTTCTCATCTACCTGAAGAGAACCAAGGATCGTAGCATCTACATGTCCACCACGGATGATGGAGAAAGATGTAGCACTGTCAAAGAACATACCGTCTTTCTCGATACCAGCCGGCTGTCCACCTGCATTTACGATGTATGCAGCATCCGGATCTTCCGGATCAACAGCTGCAAGACCGATGAATCCGTTCTCAGACTGTAATGTAAGTTTAACAGATGGATCAAGGTAATCCGGAACCATAGTAGGAAGTCCGATACCAAGGTTTACAACATCACCATCATGTAATTCTTTAGCGACACGTTTCGCGATATATGGTTTGATTTCGCTTCTTTCCATCTTATGCTTCCTCCTTTACTACTAAATAATCAACATAAATGTGTGGAGTTTCCACATAGTTTGGACCAATCTCACCAGCCGGAACGATTTTCTCAACTTCAGCGATAACGATATCAGCTGCGGAAGCCATCATCGGGTTGAAGTTACGAGTAGATCCTTTGTAACGGATATTTCCGGATTCATCAGCAATATATCCCTGGATGATTGCAACGTTACCACGGATTGCTTTCTCAAGAAGGTACTCTTTACCATCTAATTCGATAACCTGTTTGCCTTCAAGAGTTGTCGGTGAAGTGCTGTCAGCAACGATAGTACCGATACCTGTTGGTGTAAGGAATCCTGCAAGGCCAGCTCCGCCTGCACGTACCTGCTCAGCAAGTGTACCCTGTGGCTGAAGTTTTAATTCGATCTCACCAGCATTGAATTTTGCTGCAACTTCTTTGTTCAGACCTACGTGTGTAGCGATTAATCTTTTAATTAATCCGTTGTGAAGTAAACGACCTGTTCCTTCATTTTCGAAACCTGCGTCGTTACATACAACTGTAAGGTCTTTTGCTGTTACTTCGTTTACGATAGATTTTGCTGTTCCGTTTGTCATGAATCCGCCGACTAATACTGTATCGCCATCTTTGATCAGTGCGGCAGCTTCTTTAGCAGAAATAACTTTTGTTCTAGCCATTTCTTTCCCTCCTATTAATTACATGATAATAATTATTGTGCTCTGTTGATAACGTCATGCGTCCACATAGCCTGTTTCCATTATAGCACCTTGCCCGGCAAAATCCAGAGATATTTCACAAAAAAATTGAAAAAACTGTGATTTGTTTGTAAAAAGTTTGAATCAACGCTTTAAAGTGATAAAATATTTTTGTTGATTTTTGGAATAAAGTAAGATAAAATGACAGAAATGAGTTGAGACAAAGGAGAAAACAGTGATGAATTACTATGGAAAAGGAAATATGATGTCTGTAAGGGAAGATGTCGTGGTTTTGGATGCAACGCTGCGTGACGGTGGTCTGGTAAATGATTTTTACTTTACCGATGACTTTGTACGCGATTTATATAAAACGAATCTGGAAGCCGGTGTAGATTATATGGAGTTCGGCTACCGGGCAGATAAAAAGCAGTTTGATGTGAACAAATTCGGAAAATGGAAATTCGCGGAAGATGAAGCAATTCGTGAGATTGTCGGAGACAATGACACCGATATGAAAATCTCCATTATGGCAGATGTGGGCCGCTGTGATTACAAACACAGTATCAGGGACCGCGTAGACAGTCCGGTGGATCTGGTTCGTGTGGCTACTTATATCAATACGATGCCGGAAGCAATTGCTATGATTGAAGATGCTGCCGCAAAGGGTTATGAGACAACCTGCAATATTATGGCAATTTCCAAATGTCAGGAGCGTGATATTCAGATGGCGCTGGAGATGCTTGTAAAATCTTCGGTAAATGGTGTTTATGTGGTAGACAGTTATGGTTCTCTGTATCCGATGCAGATTTGTGAGATTACATCCATTTATCTGGATGCACTGGCAGAGAGTGGAAAAATGGTTGGTATTCATGCACATAACAATCAGCAGTGCGCCTTTGCAAATACTGTTCAGTCACTGGCAGTTGGTGCAAGTATGCTGGATGGAACTGTCATGGGAATGGGACGTGGCGCAGGAAACTGTTCACTGGAAGGACTGCTTGGATTTTTGAAAAATCCGAAGTATGAGATTGCACCGGTACTTTCTTTTATTGAAAAACATATGTTAAAACTCATCGAAGACGGAACGGTATGGGGATACAATATCCCTTATCTGCTGACCGGTCTGACAGATCAGCATCCAAGAACTGCTATTGCCGCAACGAAGAATCACGATACGAATTATCTGGATTTTTATCATATGCTGCTGGATGACTAAAAATTCAAGTCGAACGCACGTGAGACTTGGTGCGTGATTCTGGTCAGCGTAAGCTGACATCTTCTTTTCAGAATCACTGCACTCTACACTCCGTTCCGGTCGGCGCAAAACCATTGTCTCCCAGACAATGTGCGCCCTCGCGGAGCATTTATCTCAGTCGGAGATTGAACTCCCACTGAGAAATACTTGTTACTACTCACCACTTGCAGAAGTGGGAGTCTCAACTCAGACTGAGATAAAAAACTGTGAGAGGGAAAAATTTCCGTTTCTCACAGTTTTTTTATTTTTCTATAATAATAAAGAAATCCGGTCAGATCTGCCAGAATCCATCCAATCGGAATCGCCCACCAGATAGCGCTGACACCAAGCGGGGTATGCGGTGCAAAGGCATAAGCCAGAGCCACACGGGTTCCCAGGGACACGATGGTGAGCACCAGTGACATGGCAGGTCGTTCGATGGCGCGGTAAAGACCGTAGAGCAAAAACAGACAACCAATGCCCCAGTAAAAAGCACCTTCAATATGCAGATAACGTACACCTTCCGCAATGATCGTCGTTTCACCTGCATCCACAAAAATCTGCATTAATGGACGGGCAAAGATCCAGACAACAGCGGAAATGATCACGCAGAAAAGAATCGACACGCGAACCGCAGTGCGGATTCCGGCGGTTACCCGGTCTGGACGTTTGGCTCCGTGATTTTGTGAGATAAACAGGGAGAAGGCATTGCCAAATTCCTGCACTGGCATATATGCCAGCGTATCGATTTTAACCGCGGCGGCAAAGGCAGCCATGATTGCGGTACCGAAGCTGTTTACCAGTCCCTGGATCATCAGGATACCAAAGTTCATAACGGATTGCTGCAGACAGGTGAAAAAGGCGTAGCATCCCACTTCTGAAAACGTTGTTTTCCGGAAAATGCGCTGTTCCTTTTTCGGGAAAAGCTGTGGATTTTTCCATAAAGCAGCAATTGTAATGCCAATACCGGAGACGCCCTGTGCAATCACCGTGGCACCGGCAGCTCCGCCGACACCAAGCTGCAGTCCGATTACAAACCACAGATCCAGCACGATATTTAAAATGCTGGAAACTGCCAGAAAAATCAGGGGCAGGATGGAATTGCCGACTGCCCGCAGGACAAAGGCAAAATAATTGTATAAAAATGTAAATCCAATGCCGATAAAAATAATGCGGGCGTAAATGCGCATCAGCTCATAAATGTCTTCCGGTGTCTGAAGCACTGTCAGAATCCCGTCCGTTCCGATAAACACGATCAGGTACATGAGGAGCGTCACCAACAGAACAAGCCAGAAAGATACCCACATACATTCTTTCATTTCCTTTTGCCGGCCGGCGCCGTAATGCATGGAAAACAGCGCGCCGCATCCCATACAGAGTCCGATCATGACAGAAGTCAGAAAGGTCATCAGGGTGTAAGTGCTGCCGACGGCTGCCAGTGCGCCGGAACCAAGAAAACGTCCGACGATGATCGTATCGGTAATATTGTAGACCTGCTGTAACAGATTTCCCAACATCATCGGCAGGGCAAAAAGCAGCAGGGTTTTAAAGATTGGTCCTTTTGTTAAATCTTTTTCCATAATGGTATTACTATAGCACAGATTTGCAGATTTTTGCATATGTTGTGGTGAAAGTATCGTTTGGAGTGCAATATGAATTTTGGACAGGAAAGATTTCAGTGGCTGGAGCAGGATCCGTATACCCGCGAAAAAATGCCATTTTATATGACATATCCGATGCAGAATACCGTATTTGAGGAGACGGAGTATGAAAAAGACTGCAAACGTCTGCAGGAAATGTATCCGCGGGATGCCAGAAAAATTCAGAGTATGGTGGATGAGGAATGCGATCGGATGGAATATGAAGGCAGCATGATGTTTGACCGGTATCCAGACCGGCTGATGATGGAGATGATCTGCCGAAGGATTTACCGGGGATTGCGGCCGGAAGATGTGGAAGAGGATGGGCGTCTGCATGTGGATGAAAAATATTTTATGCTGGTACAGGTAATGCTTATGCAGGAAATGTATCGCAGAAGATGCAGACATTATCGGTGTCGGAGATGGTATTAGGTCTTGTGTGTCGCAAAAAGATACCCTATAATGGAAACGACTTAAATTGATTTCCAATAAATTTTTATCTCAGTCTGAGTTGAGACTCCCACTTCTGCAAGTGGTGAGTAGTAACAAGTATTTCTCAGTGGGAGTTCAATCTCCGACTGAGATAAATGCTCCGCGAGGGCGCACATTGTCTGGGAGACAATGGTTTTGCGCCGACCGGAACGGAGTGTAGAGTGCAGTGATTCTGAAAAGAAGATGTCAGCTTGCGCTGACCAGAATCACGCACCAAGTCTCACGTGCGTTCGACTTGAAATTAATAGGTAACAAGATAGATAATTCCTTACTGACTGTAAGGGGGATTCACCACAAATATATTGCAGTAGAAAAGAGAAACGTTATGATAGAAAATCCATGGAAAGAAATACTGACTGGCTGCATGAATGAGCAGTTGGCAAAAATCATTATCAGCGGTCCGCGCAAAAAAGATGGAGTGCGAAAAATTGAGATACGACCGGTATTATTAAAGGAAAAACTCATGTTTCAGGCAAGTGCTTACACAGAAAAACAGGTGCAGCATTACAACCTGACAGAAGCAGAATGTTATGAGAAGATTGCGGAGTGGACAGAAGGGTTCCGCCAGTTAGAGGCGCTGCATCCGCAGGAGCACATTCAGGTGCTGATCAGCAAAAAAGGAAAACGGTCGGTACACAGGTCAAAATCCGGCTGTCCGGTTCCGAAAGCGAACCTGTCACATAACCGGAAGAAACAGTATATTTTAGATCCGGAGATTCCGGTTCCGTTTCTGATCGACCTTGGGGTTCAGACCAAAGAGGGCAAAATCGTTCATTCCAGATATGATAAGTTCCGTCAGATGAACCGTTTCTTAGAATTTATTGAAGATATCGTTCCGGAGCTTCCAAAAGACAGAGAATCTGTTATCATAGATTTCGGTTGTGGCAAGTCTTATCTGACGTTTGCCATGTATTATTATCTGCATGAGTTGAAACACTATGATGTACGGATCATCGGATTGGATTTGAAAGCAGATGTTATCGCGCATTGTCAGAATCTGGCAGAGGAATACGGATATGAAAAACTGTCCTTCCTGACGGGTGATATTGCACAGTATGAGGGTGTGGATCATGTAGATATGGTCGTAACCCTGCATGCCTGTGATACAGCGACTGATTATGCGCTGGAAAAAGCCGTAAAATGGGGCGCAAAAGTGATTTTGTCTGTGCCGTGCTGTCAGCACGAAGTGAATAAACAGATTCAGAATGATCTGTTGCAGCCGGTTTTGAAGTATGGACTGATCAGGGAACGAATGTCGGCGCTTTTGACCGATGCGATCCGTGCAAATCTGCTGGAAGAAGCAGGCTATCAGGTGCAGGTACTGGAATTTATTGATATGGAGCATACGCCGAAAAATATTTTATTGCGGGCAGTAAAATCCGGAAAGCAAAAAACATCCGGGGAACTGACAGAATTGATGGAGGAACTGCATGTGTCACCGACGCTGGCGGCGTTGCTGAGAACAGAAAGGAATACAGCAGATGCGTAAAGGAATACGAAAGTTTTTTATCCTTGTGGCGGTGTTTATCGTTGCATTATTTACTTTTTCCAAGATCACAAACCATGAAACGAAGGATCTGACGACGGATATGTCGGCGGCTTCCCTCCCAATCGTATATTTTGAGGATAACGGGCACAGAGTCAATGAGCTGCATGGCTATACGGCGGAAATGTCAGCGGTTTCCATGCGTGATACCATCACGCCCCTTCCGGATAACCATAAGCTGTCGCTTCGCATTGATCCGTATGGCAAAAATATTGACAGTGTGACCTTTGAAGTGCGCAGTCTGGACGGAAGCAGACTGGTTCAGGATGGAAAAGTTACGCTTTCCGGCGATGAGAGCGCAATGAAAGGTGAGATCACCGTTGAAAATCTGTTGGAAAAAACCACAGAATATCAGCTGATCCTGAAGGTAAAAGAGGGCGATACAACTGCAAGTTATTATACCCGGATCAAGGATGCCGGAGACAGTCAGATCAGTACCTGTGTGGATTTTGTGGAAGAATTTCATGCGATCACTATGGACAAAGACCGCCAGTCAGAGCTTGCTTCTTATATGGAGCCGTCTGCGGATGCAGACAATACTTCTTTGCAGACCGTTACCATCAACAACAGTCTTTCTCAGGCTTGCTGGGGGGATCTGCAGGGAACAGAAGTGACAGAACCGGTGGCATCCATCAAGGAAATGTGTGATGAATATCAGGTTATTTTGCTGGAATATATTTTATCTGCCGACAATGAGAACGGTCAGACAGAATATTATAACGTGCAGGAATATTACCGGGTGCGTGTCGGTGCAGAGAAAATTTATCTGTTAAATTTTGAACGGACCATGGAAGAAATTTTCCAGGGAGACGGTGCCCATGTATCCAAGGATTCCATTAATCTTGGCATCCGTTCCGATGTGGTGGATTACAAGGCGAATGAAACCGGAAATATTATCTGTTTTGTACAGCAGGGAGAGCTGTGGAGCTACAATCAGTCTGAGAACAAAATGACACAGGTATTCAGCTTCCGAAGTGGCGATGACATGGACATTCGGGAAAATTATGATGAGCATGCGATCCGGATCCTGAAAGCCGATGAGGGCGGAAGTATCGATTTTGTCGTATATGGCTATATGAACCGTGGAGAGCATGAAGGTCAGGTGGGTGTCAGCGTATGCCATTATGACTGTGTGACCAATACAGTGGAGGAAATGTTATTTATTCCGACGACATTATCCTATCAGGTGGTAAAAGAGCAGCTTGGCACGTTAATGTATGTATCGGATAACGGATATTTTTATCTGACTATTTCTGATCAGGTATACAAGATCAATCTGGATACGAAAAAATCAGAGATTTTTATCAGCGATCTGCAGACGGATATGATCGTAAGTTCTGAAGACGGACGGCATATTGCATGGTCAGAAGATGGAAGCGTCATGCATGTGACAGATCTGGAAAAAGGCGATACTTACGATGTTAATGCGGAAAGTGGTCAGACTTTGAAACCGCTTGGATTTATCGGAAGCGACTGTATTTATGGATGGGGTTATACGTCAGATGTGTTCAGCACGGATACGCAGACCAATACGCTGGCACTGAGTCAGGTATTGATCATGGATTCTGGCGACAGTGAGCATCAGATTTTGAAAACTTACCAGAGTCCGGGCATGTATGTG
This sequence comes from Roseburia sp. OM02-15, assembly GCF_003481835.1. Taxonomy (NCBI): domain Bacteria; kingdom Bacillati; phylum Bacillota; class Clostridia; order Lachnospirales; family Lachnospiraceae; genus Roseburia; species Roseburia sp. OM02-15. Next base: position 79,034 of record NZ_QULX01000010.1, on the reverse strand, counting down.
ACAGGTATCCGGGTGCAGGATGGCAGCATTTACCTGTCCAGAGTGGCAAAATCCGGGGATACCTATACGGATGCATCGGAAGATACGATCATGAATCGTGATATGCAGGATGAAAATCTGGTGAACGTGTCAACCACGACTTCTACGGTAAAACAGACGGAGGTTGTGATCACGCTGAGTACGGAATCCTCTGGAAAAGCACCAAAACAGGTGATCCCGAAACAGATTCTGAATGAGGAATCCGTGACGATCGAAATGAAAAACCTGAATGCGTTCAGTGACTATTATGTCTATGCGAAAGGTCAGGTTATTTTGGCGACAAAGGATATGGCAGCAGCAATTCAGAGCGCAGATGAAAATAAAGGTGTTGTCATCGGAAAAGATCTGCTTTATGTATGGCGGCGTGGAGAAAGTCAGACGCAGGAGCCGTTGGAAATTTCTGAATAAAATTCAAGTCGAACGCACGTGAGACTTGGTGCGTGATTCTGGTCAGCGAAAGCTGACATATTCTTCCCAGAATCGCTGCACATCCCCGCGGAGCGTTTATCTCAGTCGGAGATTGTACTCCCACTGAGAAAGACTTGTTATTACTCACCACTTGCAGAAGTGGGAGTCTTCTCGACTGAGATAAAATGAGAGAGTCGAAAGCGACAGAAATACCGATTGTGGTGTTTGTGGATTACGTTTTCGGCTCTTTTTTTGATGGAAAATCTGGTATAAAATTTCACAAAAATAATATATTACAACAAGAGAAATCGGGTGGTGTTTCGTTTGGAACGAACATATGGAATCGGCATTATTCTGGGGGTATGCGGACTGATCCTGCTCATTGGAATTTTGAAGAAAAATGCAGAGATTTTGCTGAATTTTGTGGCTCGGACGGTGGTGTGTCTGATCTGTATGTACTTCTTAAATTCCTTCTTTACATCCAGGGGATTTGATGTGGCGATCGGTATCAATCCGTTGAGTCTTTTGACATGCGGAACCCTTGGAATCAGCGGACTTGCGGCACTTTATGGGATCTTGTTCCTTCAGTTGTTGTGATAATGCACAAGTCGAAAAAATGACAGAAAAATGGCTATAGACAGGTGCAGGGAAAGGACTTATAATCGGTTTCACAAAGGAGGTGGAGCACATGTGGAACTAATTCGAATCAGTGCATCGGCAGTAATACTTCTTCTTGCTGTGAGGTCAGATTTTTCGGATGGTATCATTCGAAACAGACTGATTGCGGTGGGAATCCTGATCGGAATTTTGTGTTGGATTCCGGGATTTGAACCAAAGATTGCAGGAGAAGTGATCGGGGGGCTTTTATTACCGATACTGATTTGCTGGATCCCATTTCGTATGCATGGACTGGGAGCCGGTGATATCAAACTGTTCTGTGTGATCGGCTGTCTGAATGGCAGTCGGAATGTAATCTATTGTATCTGTATTTCTTTCCTGCTGGCAGCAGGATTCTCATTCGGCAGATTGCTGAATCAGAGACAGCTTTGGACAAGCATACAAAGCTGTGTCAGCTATTTTCAAATAGTAGTACAAAAGGGAAGGATCATTCCTTATCCTGAACGGACAAGAAAGGGCGCCCGGTTTCATTTTTCGGCGGCTATTTTGTTCGGGTATGCTGTAATTCTGGGGGTGAGTGTATGCAAAACCCTGTTGTGGTGATTGGGGGACTGGAAAAATCTTATATGCAAAAACTGGCGCTGTATCTGAATACACGGATCGGAAAAGATGGTTATGTGGAGTTGTTGGAAGGTTCGGACAGGCAGATGGACTTGCTGGGAAGTTCGGGCAAACAGATGGAATTGCTGGAAAGTTCGGGCAGGCAGATAGATTCTGTGCGGGAAGATATGAGACTTCAAAATGTGAGGCACCAAAGAGAAAAACACTGGGAACTGGCAGTAGGTTCGGAAGCGTTTGTGGTGGCTTTGCAGGAAGCGGGACAGGCAGAACAGATTCTGATCCTTACTGATACGGAGGAAGAAGATGAGACGCATATCAGTCAGTACCAAGCCAGATCGGTACTGTTTCAGAAGATCATTGCGCGGTATCAATCCATTGCCAGTGTAGGGATGCAGATGGCGGCGGTAAAGAAGCAGCACTGGATTGTCTGTACCGGTGGAAACCGGGGAAGTTTGATGGCAGTTTCCGCGCTGTGTGCCTGGATTCTTGCCAGGAGACAACGGGTGTTGTATGTGGAATTTTCGGAAAACAGTGGTCTGGTATCGGTATTTCAACTGGAGTATGGAACCGCAGATATGAGTGATCTTTTTTTACAACTGAGAAAGAATATGGGGACGTCTTTGGAGCTGTTTACCGGGCAGCTGGATGGGATGGATTACATCCGTCCACCGGAAAATGCCATGATTTTGTATGAAATCAGGGAAGAGGATCTGCAGGCTTTTTTGAGGCAGCTTTCCGCAGAGGGGCGGTATGATGCGGTCGTATTTTCCGTGGGAAGCATGATCTGTGGATGTCAGCTTATTTTTTCACAGGCAGAGCGAATCTTGCAGATTTCGGGAGGAGATTTGTGCAGTCGTTGTGCTGCCGGGGAAGAAGTTGCTTTCTTAAAAAAATGTTGTTCAGAAGAAAAAGTAACAAAGCTGGTGGTTTCGGGTTTTTCCGGAGATCTGCCGGGGGTACATCTTTTACATGAATGGTCTGAATCTGAAATGGGACAGCGGCTCAGACAGATATTGAATGCAGAATAAGCATTCACCGATTCTGGTGGGTAGAGCACTAAGCGGTGGTTAGTAAAAAGGGGGAATAGAATGGAGGCTCCATGGCAAGAGATCAAAAGACAGGTGATGGATGGACTTGATATGTCCAGAGAATTTACGGATGAAGAATTAAGAGAGCGAATCGCGCTGGCAGTACGAAGTTACAGCAAAGAAAAACTGCTGTCGCTGAAAGTGCGGGAAAGTTATGAGGAACAGATCTTTAATTCTTTTCGCAGGCTGGATGTATTGCAGGAACTGCTGGATGATCCGGAAGTGACTGAGATCATGGTAAATGGAGAGGCGCATATTTTTTATGAAAAGGCGGGGGCGCTGTATCCGTGGACAAAAGCAGAACTTTCCAGAGAACGTCTGGGTGATATGATCCAACAGATTGCAGGAAGTGCAAACCGGGCAGTGAATGAAGCAAATCCGATTCTGGATACCCGGTTGTCAGATGGTTCCAGAGTAAACATTGTGTTGGAACCGGTATCAGTGGAAGGCTCCTGTATCTCTATCCGTAAATTTTCGAAAAAACCGATGACGCTGGAGCGGTTGATGGAACTGGAGTCTTTATCACAGGAAGTCGCAGAGTTTTTAAAACTTCTGGTGCAAGCGGGATATAACATTTTTATTTCCGGTGGAACCGGCTGCGGAAAGACAACGTTTCTGAATGCATTATCTGCCTATATTCCAAAGACAGATCGGGTGATCACGATTGAAGATTCGGCAGAACTTCAGTTTCAGGATGTGCCAAATCTGGTGCGGCTGGAGACAAGAAATGCCAATGGACAGGGAGCAGAGGAAATCAGTATCCGTGATCTGATCCGCACGGCGCTTCGAATGCGTCCGGATCGGATCGTTGTGGGGGAAGTCCGTGGTGCGGAAGCATGGGACATGTTCCAGGCAATGAATACCGGACATGATGGTTCACTTTCAACAGGGCATGCCAACAGTGACAGGGACATGCTGCTACGTCTGGAAACGATGATGGCAATGGGGGAAAAGGTTGATTTTTCCGTGATTCAGCGGCAGATCGTAACGGGACTGGATATTCTGATCCATCTTGGAAGGATGCGTGACCGGACACGAAAAGTGCTTCAGATCAGTGAATTGTGTGGGATAAAAAATGGTGAGATCTATCTGAATACACTGTATCGGTTTCAGGAGACTGGTGTAAAGGGGGAAAAAGTGCATGGCATCTGGAAAAAAGAAAGTTCTTTGCAAAATCGCCAGAAGCTGGAAGAAAAAGGACTGGCATATTCCGGATAAAGCAGTTGATGTTTTAAAAGGAATTGGTGTTGGGATGGCAGCAGCATTTTTGTTCTATCGTTCAGCATGGGCATTGGTGCTCATTGTGCCGGCAGTCATCGCCTGTGTATGCCGTGGACGGACACGACGGGAGCAGGAACAGATAAAGCGGCTGCAGCGGCAGTTTCAGTCGGCAATGCAGTCTGTGTCGGGAACTCTTGGAGCCGGTTATTCACTGGAATATGCCTGGCGTTATGCACAGGGTGATATGCAGCGGTTGTATGGGAAGGATGCGGATATTGTGCGGGAGTTTGCATACATGAACCGGAAAATACAAATGAGTGAACCGCTGGAACAGGTTTTTTACGAATTTGCATGCAACAGCGGAAGCGAAGATATTTACCATTTTGCGGAGATCCTGCTGCATGTGAAACGAAGCGGGGGAAATCTGACTGAGATCATACGCACGACTACTGTAAAAATGCAGGAAAAAACAGAGGTATTACAGGAAATTGAAACAGCGGTGGCTGCAAAGCGGGCAGAACAGCGCATGATGATGATTTTACTGCCGGTTATTTTGCTTTTTATTACACTGAGTTCACCGGAATATACAGGGGCATTGTATAAAAATCTGGCAGGAGTTTTGGTGATGAGCGCTTGTCTTTGCGGATATCTGGTTGTGTTTTTCTGGTCGGAGAAAATTGTTCAGATTCCGGTGTAGAAGGGGTGAAGATGCGAAAGTGGAAGAGTTGGAAGGAACACAGGAGCAGTATTTTAGCAGTGGCAGTATTTACGTTGCTGTCAGTGATGCTTTTTATTTCACAAAATTATGGGGGCGAACCGGAAGGGACGGTTTCGCGGCAAGGAGAGGGAGAACCGACAGAAAGTCGGACATTTACATATGAGACGGCAGATGGGGAATCACAACAGATCGATCTTGAGGTACACCCGGTGGAGCGGGAAAATGCAGAGGTACAGCAGCTGCTGGAACAGGCGGTGGAAGAATGGGAAGCGGTATTTCTGGGAGAAAACAAATCCGAAAATGAGATAACCGGAAATCTGGTTCTGGAAAATACATTTTGTGACGGGTTGGTGCAGGCGGTATATGAGAGCAGCGATTATACCGTGATACAGGATGATGGAACGGTTGCAAATGAACAGGTTGGGGAAGATGGTGTGATCGTAACATTGCAGGCGGAGTTTTCTTATGCAGATATAAGCCGCACGGAGATTCGGGCATTGCAGGTAATGCCGCCCGTGCAGGGGAGCAGTCAGTGGCTGAGACAGCAGGTTCAGAAGCAATCTGGAAAACAGGAAGCCAAAAGCCGAACCAAGGAAACGTTTCAACTGCCACAGACAGCGGAAGGACAGAAAATATACTGGAAAACAAAAGAAACATCGGACTGGTATCTGCTTTTGCTGCTTGGAGGTGCGGCAGTAGTTTGTCTGGAATGGCAGAAAAAGGATCGGATCAGGCGGCAGGCAAAGCATCGGGAAGCATGCCTGAACCGGGAATATCCACAAATGGTAGAACAATTGTCATTATTGATGGGAGTCGGACTTACGCTGCGAAGAACTTGGGAGCGTATTCTTGAAATGGATCGGAAAATGCAAAAGAAGAAAGGCTATGTACAGCGTATTTATATGAAGGAAATGCATCGGACGTATCTGGATATACGAAAAGGAATGGGGGAAAGAGAAGCCTATGAGCAGCTTGCACGCCGGATCGGGTTACCGTCGTATCGACGACTGGTATCTATTTTAAACAGAAATCTGGAAAAAGGAACCCGTGACGTATGTGAAATGTTGGGGGAAGAAGCACGGGAAGCCTGGGAGATTCGGAAGAATCAGGCGAGAAAGGCAGGAGAAGAAGCCGGTATGAAGCTGCTTTTTCCGATGATGCTGGTATTTGTACTGATTCTGGTTATGTTGTTATTCCCGGCAGTGCAGAGCTTTTCTTTATAGCTGGCTGCTGATTGTAGAAAGCTAAAAGCACTTTGGACTATGCATTGTTAATTTGGGCAGCATGTCACGAGAAACCAGGCAAAAATTTGCCGGTTGTCAGTGGAAACAAATATTGGGTAAAAGATAAATGTATGGAGGGAAACATGGGACAGGAATATATCAGAGAAGGAAAACGTTTTTTATATGAAGAATCAGGTATTGGTGTTGTGGAAATTATCTTGATTTTGGTCGTTTTGGTGGGTTTGATTTTAATTTTTAAGAAGCAGCTGACCAGTTTGGTAAATAAGACATTTACCAATATCAATAACAAAGCAGGAACTCTTTGATGAAACAGAGATTTTGCAGTGGAAGTGTCAGTATTTTCTATGTACTGATACTTGTGGGACTTATATCCGTGCTGTTTGCGTTTCTGGAGGCAGCACGCGTAAGTGCCTTAAAATCGAATGTACATCTGCTTACCGGACAGGCGGAAGATGCGGTGTATGCGTCCTATCAACCGGAGTTGTGGGAACAGTATCATTTGCTGTTCTGGGAGGAGTCAGGAGAAGGAAACACCGGTACATTTCCGGAAGTCTGCAATTTACAGAAAGATGCGGTAGAGCAAAACTGGGAAAGCCAGCAGTTTGGACACAATTTTTTCTTCCTGCAGGCTCATTGCAGCAAAGTAGAGGTGGAACAGTATCAACTGGCAACGGATGACAACGGAGCCGGATATTATCAGCAGGCGGCAAACTGGATGCGGCAGAATGTCGCGGAGGATGTGTTGAAAACGGTATTGCAATCTGTGACAGAGTCAAAGACCGATGGTCTGGAGCAGCGTGGAGAATTGCAGGAACAGGAAGTTTTTCAGGCGTTAGAGCAGATGGATCAATCCGGGAAAACTGCACAGACCAGGGAGCTGCCAGAAGAAACCGGAAATCAGGAGCAGACACGGGTTTTGGCAGAAGCTCAGGAGATAAAGGAAGCAGAAGTTGATGCAGGGAAAACAGGTGAAAATAGTCGTGTGGAACTTGCAAACCGTTCTGATCTGCAGAATCCGCTGGAATGGATGAAAGCTGTCAAAAAGAATGGAGTACTTGCCTTGGTGATGCCGGAACAAAATGTGTCAAATAAGGAACTGGGTCAGACAGAGGGAGTAAACCATACGCATTCAGCAAAGGGAAGCTGGCAGCAGGAAAAAACTGCGTCAGTAACGGATCGGCTGTTGTTTGGTCTTTACTGCCGCGCACATTTTTCTGATGCAACGCAGGAGCGTGGAGACCGGGCATTGGATTATGAGATGGAATATCTGATTGGTGGAAAAAATGCAGATCAGGAAAATCTAAAGGCGGTAGTCAATCGTTTGCTGCTTATGAGAGAAGGCGCCAATCTGCTTTATCTGGAGACAGATTCGACAAAAAGTCAGGAAGCAATGAGTGTTGCACTTGCGCTTACTTCGGTTGTTGCGAATCCAGAGCTTGCAGAACCCGTGAAACATGCTATTTTAGCGGCTTGGGCGTATGCAGAATCCATCAGTGATGTGCGGATCTTGTTGAATGGAGGAAAAGTGTCGCTGGTAAAGAACGATACGCAATGGCATACAGATTTGAAACATCTTGGAGATGCGTTGAATACTTCAGAAAAGAACACAGAGCAGGAAGGATTAAGCTATGACGGTTATCTGCAATTGCTGCTTTGGACAACGTCGGAGGAAAAAATAAGGCAGCGATCCATGAATCTGATTGAGCAAAATACCGGTGTCTGTATGAATCAAATGGCAGGAAAAATAAAATGCTCTGTGGAGTATGAGGCACAACCATTGTCCTGGAATCTGGTGCAGCTTGGAAATAACGAGATTGGCAGCTATCATTTTGCAGAAGATAGTGAAGTATGTTATGCAGAGTCAAAAAAGTAAAGGAGGCGGGTATATTACAGTGCTTTTGTATCGAAGAAAAACAAATAATACAAAATCTCTCTCTATGTTCTCCGGGCAATTGCAAACTTCTCCAATTAATCAAACAGGCAATTTAAAAAATACAAAAGCACTGCAATATGCCCGTCTTCCGGGAAGCCTTACACTGGAAGCAGCACTTGTTACACCATTGTTATTGTTTTTTGTTCTGGTATTTTTACATTTGTTTTTATTGCTTGGAGCACATATTCAGGTGTCTGCCGCGTTGCAGTACACAGCGCGAAGTATGGCCGCTTCTTATACAGATGCGGATGAACCGGGGACGGCAGAAGGATATCTGACGGCGCGGCGCCTGTTCTGGAAGTATATGGAACAGCAGGAACTTTTATCAGATTTATATAGAAGAAACCGGTCAGAAATATCGTTCATCGGAAGTGATTTTTCCGGAGATTTTATCAAACTGCATGCAACATATGAAGTGAAGCTTCCAGTGTTCTGGACAAAATGGGGAAAACTACCAGTGAAACAGCAGATAGTATGCAAAAAGTGGACGGGAGCGTCACTATCATCTGCTGGGGATGAGGATGGAGCATATGTGTATATCACACCATATGGAAATGCATATCACAGTTCGGCAGAATGTAAAACGTTAAAGTTATCGATTCGGAGTGTGCCACGGACGGGAATCAGTGCGCTCAGAAGTGAAGATGGAAGCATTTATTATCCCTGCCGCTGTGCAGGAACATCTTCTAAGAATGTGTATATTACAGATTATGGCACGGAATATCATGGGAATATTGCCTGCTCTGGACTGAAACGTACGGTTTACCGGGTATTAAGATCACAGGTCGGGGATCGGCACCCGTGTATGCGGTGCCAGAAGTAAAAATGGTTCACAAGTTTTTCGTGTGTTCGATTTGAAGCGTATCAGATGGGGACACTGTATATCAGATGGGAGCCAATCCCCCATCTGATATAGCCTCCGGCAGGATTACAGAGGTGCGCAGTTGAAGTATGTCATGCAATTGCATGACGCGCACCTCGCAACAAGAATGGCGGAGCATTCTTGAACTGAATGATGCTTCAGGTAAACTTGATCTGAACATATCGTGACGGGGGGCTATCAAGAAAAATGTAATTATTGAAGGGAGAAAACTATGACAGAGAAAATAGGAAGTATCATTGGAACACCAGTATTGCTATTTTTTCTATATTGCTGTGCACGGGAAGATCATCGATTGAAATTGCTTTCCGTCAGGCGCTTTTGGGTGTTTGGTGGAATTGGGTTGATCTGGTTTTTGATATGTAAACCGTTTTCGTGGATGGAACTGGCAGGAGGAGCGGGATTAGGACTGGTATTGCTTTGGGTGTCACATGTCAGTAAAGAGCAGTTTGGCGCAGGAGATGCATGGATATTTTTTATCAGTGGTATGTTCCTTGGGGCGGAAGAAAATATGAGGTTATTGTTGTGGTCTTTGATTATTTGCGGAATTTACAGCATGGGGATGCTTTTGTTAAAACGAAGATCACGAAAGGAACGGATTGCGTTTGCTCCATTTGTACTGGGAGCAGAAGTATTGCTGCTCCTGAGAAAATGTCAGTTTAGGCGAGGATCTCTGACCGTGGAAGCGTCATTGATTTTTCCGGTATTAGTGCTGCTATTGATGTTTTTCTTGCATACAACGATTTCTGGTTTTATGCAGGTGGAAAAACAGGCAGAGCAGATTCAACAACAGCAGGAATTGGATACGACAGCGGTATTCTGGAAAAACATACATCAGAATAATATAAAAGAAATAATAACAGACAGTATCAAAGAAAGAACGGAGGCAGAATGAAAACAGAATATCTGAGAACGGCAAGCAACAGTTATATGATCATCAAAGATGCCGAATATTTATTTGAACCTTATGAATTGCAGATGGTATTACGAAATAAAATGGAGCATTTACTGTCCATGCAGATTATGATATCGGACGGAAAGACAGAATACTGGTATGATGTGACCGGCATGCAGTCTCTGGCGCAAAAACTGACCATGCAGACTGCCGGAGGGACACTTGTTCGAAAAGTGGCGGAAGAAATCTGTGGTCTGAAAACGGAGCTGGAAGAATATCTGCTGCAGGACACGGATATTGTGTATGATCCGGAAATGATCTTTATGGATCGAAAAGAGACATCGGTGAAATTTTGCTACATTCCAGGTTTTGGAACGGCGAAAAAAGGCGGTGTCAAAAGCCTTCTGGAAAAATTTTTGCAGCGCCTGGATCATTCGGATGCCGCCGCAGTTCGTCTGGCTTACGGACTATATGAACGGTGCGAAACGGATGATCTGACGTTGCGGGATTATTATGACTGTCTTTATGGGAAAAAACAAAAAGAGGATGAAGCAGAAGAACGGCGGATGGATGAAATGATGTATGCAAAGGCAGCTGAAAATCTGGAACGAACAGAGCAGAGACATTCGGAGGATATGCTTGAACTGATGAAAGAGGAGAAGGAACAACCGAAAAAGAAGCGACGCCTTTTCCACCGGGAAAAACGCAAAATGCTGGATCGGTCATCCTTCACGTATGATGTAGAACCGGAAGAAGTGGAACCTTTTATGGTTGCAGAACGAAAACCTTCCGAAAATTGGGAAGAAACCGTATGTTTTTCCGCGGTAGAACGAAAAACGGTATGGGTGTTGGAATATAAAGGAGACGGACTGGAGGATGATCTTCGGATGGAACAGTTTCCATATCGGATTGGCAAGCATGGAAGTAATGTAGAAGGGAAACTGTATGCGCAGACGGTCAGTCGCCTGCATGCACAGATTACGCAGGATGAGGATTCTAATTTATGGATTTCAGATTTTAATTCTACTAACGGAACGTACCTTAACGGACATCTGATTCCTATGAATACACCAGTGCGTATACAGGAAGGAGATCGGGTAATCTTCGCGACAGAGGAATATATATTGAAAAAGAAGTAAAAAATGAACTTAGTCTTAGTGCATATAGTGAGTAGAGGGGAATTTTGTATTCATTGATAACATCGATTGTCCAGTGGCACATTCGACTTGAATTTTTATGGGAATTTTTTTATACTGAAACCAAATAGTCTACTGAGAAAAGAACAGGAGGTTTCAGTATGAAGGACGATAATTGTATTTTTTGTAAACTGGCAAACAAGGATATTCCGACAAATATTATTTATGAAGATGACAGATTTACAGTTATTCTGGATGCAAGTCCGGCAACGAAAGGACATGCGCTGATCTTACCGAAAAACCATGCGGCAAATATTTATGAATTACCGGATGAGGATGCGTCAGCAGTATTTGTTCTGGCAAAAAAACTGGCAACAAAGATGACAGAAATCTTACACTGTGATGGATTTAATATTGTGCAGAATAATGGTGAAGTAGCAGGACAGACCGTATTTCATTTCCATATGCATTTGATCCCGCGTTATCTGAATGATGGCAATCAGGATAAACTGACCTGGAATCATGCAGAATTCACACCGGAAGAGATTGCGGAGATCGCAGCGGAATTGCGTGCATAAAAATCTTGTTTATGGATGGCTTAAAAATTTAGGCTATGAAAGCGCCAGTCATCAATCTTACCTTTGCTGCTAACAAACGCATGCAGATGTAAGATTGCCTGACTGGCGCTTACTTTACTTTTCGCAATGAGTGAAAAGCTTTCGTGATATTATTTTTGTCGATCTTTAAGAAAATGAAGTGAAATCTTATATTTCTGTTACTGGAAAATGTTTATTTCAACTTCCAGTCCGCAGTTTCAGTCTGCAGTTTGACAAGTCGTGCATATTTCCCATTTTTCTTCATCAATTCATCCAAATAACGAAATTACAGCTGTGGCATCAGGTACGATGGCGGCAGTTTTTTTTGCAATTTCTTCCGATGGTACTTTTAAATCCGGGATACATACCACCGGGATATTCGCATTGGATGCCGCTAAAATACCATTTTCGGAATCCTCTAGTACAAGTGCATGTTCCGGTTTGATATCCGTACGTTGACAGGCAGCAAGAAAAATATCCGGATTTGGTTTGGAACGCTGTACCTGATCGCCGCCAATGACAAAAGCAAAGTTTTTATCGAGTTTTGCCAGACGCAGATATTCAACAACAATATCATGTTTTGTGGAAGATGCTACACAGCATGGAATATTGTTGCTTGCAAACCATGCGAGAAGTTCCGGAATGCCCGGTTTTACCGGCGGTCCGTCGCGGCGGATTTTTTCGGTGACAAGTGTACGGCATTTCTGGCTGATTTCTTCTGCCGGGTAATCATCTCCGTAAAGTCTGTGCAGAATGTCAAGTAATTGCTGTCCGCAGGTTCCGAGGGTGTGGATGTAATCATCTTTTTGCTGGGTGTAACCGTATTCTTTCATGACACCGTCTTTGGTGGTCATGAAAAGGCGTTCTGTGTCAAAAATCAGACCATCCATATCGAAAATCGCAAGTGCGGGTATTGCTAAGTGTGAAGTCATAAATTTGCCTTTCTTTTAAAATATAATATGAACTATAATCCAGTATACAGGAAATGAGCCTGAAAGAAAATGATAAATCACTTCTCTCAGACCCATTTTTATATCAGATGGGAGATGACTCACACCTCTATAGGTGGTGAGAAACAAGCTAGTATCAGTGGTGGGAGCCAATCCCCCATCTGATATAGCCTCCGGCAGGATTCCAGAGGTACGCAGTTGAAGTATGTCATGCAATTGCATGACGCGCACCTCGCAACAAGAATGCCGGAGCATTCTTGAATATATGCATGTATGGTTTAAACACTTTCAAATTCGTCGATAATCTCCTGTGATGGCGGTGCAGTCAGAAGGCTGACAATTACGATCGCAGCTGCGGAAGAAAGGAATGCAGGCAGCAGTTCGTAGATACCAAGCAGTCCACCATGCGGTGCGATCAGGAATTTCCAGATAAATACCATGGAACCGCCGACGATCATTCCGGCAAGGGCACCGTTTCGGTTGGAACGTTTCCAGAACAGTGCAAACAGCATAACTGCACCGAAGGTAGCACCAAATCCTGCCCATGCGAAGGACACGATACGGAATACGGAGCTGTCCGGGTTACGAGCCAGAAATACGCTGATAGCTGCGATGATCAGAACAGTAACACGCGCCATTGTCATAGATTGTTTTTTCGTACATTTGATTCCGAAGCAATCCTGCAGCAAGTTTTCTGAAATACTGGAAGATGCTGCCAGAAGCTGGGAATCAGAGGTAGACATGGTACTTGCAAGGATACCTGCAAGGATCAGACCAGCCATCAGTACGGCGAGAAATCCGTGATTGCTCAGCAGGACTGCAGTTCTGACGATCAGTGTCTCTGACTGAGAGGAATTCTCCAGCACGTCCATAGCACCTGTTTTTGTCATGGCGTTTCCGATAATACCGATAAAGATTGCGATAAACATGGAAATAACAACCCAGACAGAAGCGATACGACGGGATGTTTTTAATTTGTTTTCATCTTCAATACCCATGAAACGCAGCAGAATGTGCGGCATTCCAAAGTAACCTAAGCCCCATGCCAGAGTAGAAGCAATGGTCAGTCCGTTGTACGGAGTCGTTCCACCAGTTGCGGCATCGTGGGACATTGTCATGCTCAAATAACCTTTCAGGGACTGGGCATTTGTGATAACGGCATCCATTCCACCGGCCATATGTACACCGTAGATCAGTACGACGATCAGGGCACCGGTCATAATGATACTCTGGATCAGGTCGGTGGTACTTGCTGCCAGGAATCCTCCCAGAGAGGTGTAAGCTACGATAATAACAGCACTTACGATCATGGCAGGCATATACGGTACGCCGAACAGTGTGGCAAACAGTTTGCCGCAGGCTGCGAATCCGGATGCGGTGTACGGTACGAAGAAAATTACGATCATAATCGCTGAAATCGCCAGCAGGGAATTACTTTTGTCCCGATAGCGGTTTGCAAAAAAGGACGGGATCGTAATGGAATTGTTTGCTTTGTGGGAATAGCGGCGCAGACGTTTTGCAACGATGAGCCAGTTAAAATAAGTTCCGATGGCAAGTCCGATGGCGGTCCAACCTGCTTCAGCACAGCCGGACAGATATGCGACACCCGGCAGACCCATCAGAAGCCAGCTGCTCATGTCGGAGGCTTCAGCACTCATGGCGGTCACAACCGGACCGAGTTTTCTGCCACCCAGATAAAAATCACTGGTGTCGTTGTTTTTTCTGGAAAAGAGAACGCCAATCAATACCATAACACCCAGATAGATGATCATGATGATCAGCATTCCAATTGTGTTTGCGTTCATAAAATCAATCTCCTTTATTACGTTACTTCAACAAATTTCTGCCAGTATACCATGAATAAAAATAGACTGCAATACAGAATAAAGTATAGACTATAGTATAGAAAAATTGTGAAAAATATGTATTAAATATGCTAAAATAAAGGAAAAATGAAACTAGACTAAAATATGAAAGAAAATATAGAATAAAAATAAATACAAAAGAAAACGGTATTTTAACAAGAGTAAAACAAGAAAAAGAGGAATTTCATAAATACATCATCCCCCAAAATATGGTTGATAAAATAACCATCCTTATTGATTATAAATGATGATATAAATGACTAACAGTATAAGTTAATGATAGGTGCTGTTATAAATAAAATAGGCTAACAGTGTAAGTTTTACAAATCATAATATGAATGAAATAAACTAACAGTGTAAGCCAATTTGAAAAGTTAATATATGTATTAATTTAGAAATATCTTTATTACGAATCATTGCGAATCTGTGCCAGATAGATCGGCATCGCCGTGGAACCATAAGTTTTCAGTGAATACTCCCCATTGCAGATGCACCAGTCATAAAGCAACGCACGCTCCGCAATCGCATACAGTTTTACCATCTCATTGACGGACAGATCCGTGCGGAACTCCCCGCTTTCCTGGCCTTCCCGGATAATGCGGCGCAACAGTTTATAATAGTAGCGGTTGCGGTCCAGCAGATGTTTTTCCCCTTTTGTAATTAATTGAGTGGATAACAGTCGCGCCAGCAGATCCAGAGAAATACTGTTTTCAATCATGGAAAAAAGCTCCTGATTCAGATAGATCAGCTGTTCATAGCGGGTAGCAAACTGATCCAGCTGAGCTTCCAGTTCCGTATATTTTTCATCAAAAAGGAAAGAAAGGGAGCCAAGCAGGGCATCTTTTCCCTCAAAATAATGATAAAAAGAACCTTTGGATGTGCCGGATTCGGCAATGATCTCATCAATGGTTGTGTCATCGTATCCCTGTTCGTAAAACAGTTTCCATGCGGCAGAAATAATTTTTCCTTTTGTGTTGCGCGGTTGTTTTTTGCTCATATATAAAATCCTTTCAGAAAATAAATACAGGTGGACAAAATTTGATTATTCAAAAATGTTCCAGACATGCTTACTGCGGGATGTTCGTCGTGCAATGCATATCCTGAAAAATGTTATGAAAACAGTTATATTGTAGCAGAAAAAATGAAAAATGTGTGAAAAAACGGCAAAAAAGTGGTGACGGGTTGTGAGAAATAGACAAAAGTGGTAAAATAATATCACAGTTCACGTATCACATATATTTTGCTGACGACTACATTCGCATGAGGAGTTAATGGGATGTATCGTGGACTTTAGGAAGAATTTTGGAGGAACATTTATTATGAAGAAAATCGTAGGAAGACTGCTGAGTGTGTTGTTGATCGCCATGCTGGCTCTGGCAGGATGTGGAACAAAAGATGCAGGAACAGCAGGTGGAAGTGCTTCTACAGAGACTGAGCAGGCTTCGGTAAAGTCAAAGGTGAAGTTTGATGGAACATACACAGCCGGGGATACTGTAAAGATTCAGATGGATCTTACGAAAGAAGGAACCTGTGATTATGGATATATCGGAATGTATAAACTGGTTACGAATGAGGATGGAATGAGGATCCTGAACCTGATCTATTATGGAGAAGAAAATGCAGAAAACAGCAGCGACAGCCAGCTTGCATATGATTCTTATGCAATCCAGCAGAATGAAGATGGCACTTACACCCGATGCAAATACACAGAAGGCGAGACACCAGATTTTTCAACAGGAACACAGATGAGCTGTGCCAGCGGTGATGATCAGATCATGAATGGAGAGCAGTTTGGTGCAGAGTATACATCCGATGGTGGCGCTTTTGTAAAACTCAATGAAGACGGAACCTTTATGTTTGGTGTTCACATGAACTACGCAGCAGACAAAAAACAGTTTGAACTGATTGGTGCAAGCGGATCATCCGTATATACTTATGAGACAGACGATGACCAGAACAGTATTGTTCTGAGTAACGAGGATGGCAATATAGTAATGAGCCTTGAACGGAAGGAGAGTTAAGTTATGAAACCAGAGGGAAGCAACGTAAGCTACAGAGACTTGGCAGAACGTTTTTATGCATTGGATACAGAAGTATACAAAGCATCCGGAAGTGAATTGGGGAAGGTATTTCCGGGACCAAAACACATTTCCGAAAAACAGATTCTGAAAGATTTTGAACATGATGACACGGAAAAAATCAAGGACGAACTGATCCTGATCGGAAATATGATCAAGATCATTCAGGAGAATGGTGGACGCTATGAAGAATTTTTCATTCGTTATGAACATCTGTGCAAAGATATCATGGATGTTTTAGAGGATGATGGATTCCGTGATCAGATTACCAGAGATTTTACAAAAGATCATTTTGGACTGATGTACAAGACAGAGCAGAACCATATTGTAATCTGCATCGCCAGAGAGACAGGAGCAGGCGGTCATGAGATCGGCTCCAGACTGGCAGAACGTCTGGGATTCTCTTTTTACGATGATTCCGTGCTGGATCTGAT
Organism: Roseburia sp. OM02-15; assembly: GCF_003481835.1. Lineage (NCBI taxonomy): Bacteria > Bacillati > Bacillota > Clostridia > Lachnospirales > Lachnospiraceae > Roseburia > Roseburia sp. OM02-15. The sequence goes on along the minus strand of NZ_QULX01000010.1, from coordinate 62,310 downwards.
GATCGATGAACTGGATGAAAAAATGCCGGGAATCGGTGGCAAAGATGCACATTTTATCAAGCAGAGCCGTGTGATCAAATCTATCGCAGAAGCCAGTGATTGTGTCATTGTAGGCCGTAGCTGCGGTCATGTACTGATGACAAATAATATTCCGCGTCTGAGTGTATTTATCGGGGCACCATATGAAAACCGTGTGCGTAGAAAAATGCTGATCAATGATCAGGGGCGCAAAGAAGCAGAAGAATTTATTCGCAAGACGGACAAACGCAGAAGAACTTCCTATGATTATTACACTGGTAAAAAATGGGGCAACCCGGCAGATTTTGATATTTGCATCAACAGTGCATGCTATGGCATTGAAGGAACCGTTGATTTACTGGAAAAATTGGTAAAATATTCACTGGAGCAGAAATAGAATTGATCTCAGTCTGAGTTGAGACTCCCACTTCTGCAAGTGGTGAGTAGTAACAAGTATTTCTCAGTGGGAGTTCAATCTCCGACTGAGATAAATGCTCCGCGAGGGCGCACATTGTCTGGGAGACAATGGTTTTGCGCCGACCGGAACGGAGTGTAGAGTGCAGTGATTCTGAAAAGAAGATGTCAGCTTGCGCTGACCAGAATCACGCACCAAGTCTCACGTGCGTTCGACTTGAATTAATGAAACATTGTAAATAAGACAGTTCAGGCAGACAGCTAAGGAAAGGATCGTTTGTGGGGGAGTTATTTTTTGGAACACAGCTTGTAAAATTGATGAAGGCATCGATTTGCAGATATGATGTTAGTACGGGAGACTGTCAGACGTTTGGTGAAAAACAGGAAGTATATACAACTTCGGAGGAACAGAAGAAAATTTTAGAAAACTGCTTTCACCTGCAGCAAAATGAATATCCGAAAATTCACATGCTGGAAGCGGATATTCTGGTGGCAGAGATTTCGCATACGGATGCACCAAACGTGCGGAGCCTGTTTGGACCGATTCTTCTGGCTCCGACATCAGAAAAACGGTTCAGTCATGCGAACAGGAAGTATCGTATGCTGAAAAAGGTCGGATTGAATCTGCAAATGTGTGAATTGGATACCTTTGTGACGGGAATCCTGCTGTGCTACTATTTCCTGACCGGAAACGAGCTGAGTGTCGCAGAATTTTGGGAACGTAATGAAGAGTCTATGCCAAAGGTGCAGGGTGCCCTGGAAGAGATGACGAAGAATCTGTTTCAGTACCAGGAAAAAGAAAGGGTTGGATTACACAATCCTTATGAACAGGAACAGAGGGAACAGGAAGCAATCCGGCATGGAGACATCGCGGCGTTGAATCGAAGCATCTCTGAGACCTATGAAGGACAGATCGGGCGACTGGCAAAAGATCCGCTGCGCCATCACAAAAATGTGGCAATTGGAAATATCACATTGGCATCCAGAACGGCGGTAGAGGCCGGTGTCAGTGTGGAAAAATCTTTCACCATGGCAGATAATTTTATCCAACAGATAGAAGAAATTGATAATGTAGTAGAAGTGGAGGCGTTCAAACGTGAAGCCCAGCGGCTTTATGCATCCGCGGTTGCAGAAGAACAAAAGTCGGAGACGGGCGGGTATAAAAATCCGTTGATTGGAGAGGTCAAAGATTATATTTTTCGGCATTTTCACGATACGATCCAGATTACAGACATTGCAAAACATCTGAATGTGAATCCGGATTATCTGTCTCATCTGTTTAAAAAACAGGAAAATATCACCATTAAGCGGTATATTTTAAAGGAGAAGATTCGAAGGAGCAGGAATCTGCTACAGTATTCGGACTATTCCATTCAGGAAATCAGTTTTTATCTGGGATTCAGCTCCCAGAGCCATTTCTGTAAGGTATTTCAGGAGATGACCGGAGAGACGCCGGGACGCTATCGGAAGCAGTATGTACATCGTACGAAGTGGAAGATTGTATAAAAATAAAATAAGAAATATAAAAAACAGCTAAGATAATTGATATATCTTAGCTGTTTTTTATTTTATACTGGATATTAAGGTAGGGAGTTTTTCTTATATCCCCAAAGAAAATGAAAACTGCCAAAGCGAGGAGGAGGAGAGATCACATGAAAAGGATGAGACAATTTGCAAGTCTGATCGCGGCAGCAGCCATGGTTGTAACCAGTGTTCCGATGAACGGCTGGACAGTACAGGCACAGGCAGCGACTACGCCATCTGTAGATACTACGGTTAAATTGAAACCGACGGAAGCATCTACATTCAATGATACGAATAACGACGGACTTGGCGAGTTTCAGGGATGGGGTACATCCCTGTGCTGGTGGGCAAATCGTATCGGTTACAGTGACAAATTAACAGAGCAGGCAGCAAACCTGTTTTTCAGTGAAGATGGACTGAACATGAACATCGGCCGTTACAATGTTGGTGGCGGTGATGATATAGCAGACACTGTGACTACGACAAAAGTACCGGTAAACGAGAAAGCTAAATTTTATGATCTGACAGCAGGAACGTATACTTACGGCGGTTCCAACGGAAGTGTAACGACATATTCCAAAATGGCGGATATGACTTATTCCCGTTCTGATGCTGAGTTTGGAATTACCAAAGGGGAGAAAGTTGGTTCTTTCGATAAACTTGGCTGGATCAATAAACTGGGTGATACTGTTGGTTCAGGAGACAATCTACGCTATAACGTAAACGTAGACGAAGCTGGTGAATATACCGTAAAACTTCTGTTGACACTGGAAGGAACAAACAGCAGGGATGTGGCAATTCGTGTTAATGACGACAGCACTCAGGATAAAGTTATTTCTTCAAGTGACATTAATAACAGTATCATTGCAGAGGGTACCAATAATAGCAGCCATTGTATGTTGTTCTGCGTAACGATTTCTGGCGTACAGTTAAATGCCGGTGAAAACACCATTAACATTGCAGGAAAGTCTGACTGGACACTGGATTTTGTCAAGATGGCAGTTGTAAAGACTTCTGATCTGGCGGAACTTCCGGAAGAAGATGAGTTTTTACATCAGTCACATATCGTTCGTTCCGATGGTGGCGTTCCGGGTTATGCGACAGAAGTTACTAAAATTGATACAACAAAGCATGACATTAATTATTATGCTGAAAAATTTGATCAGTATGATGAAGACTGTGGTTATGCATGGAACTATGACTGGGAAGCTGACAAAAATCAGGTTGCAGTTTTAAAAGCAGTTGCAAAAGCCAGCGGAAATGACTTCATCGCAGAGGCATTTTCCAATTCACCGCCATATTTTATGACAGTCAGCGGATGCTCCTCAGGAAATACAGATTCTTCCAAAGATAATCTGCGTGAAGATTCTGTCAATGCATTTGCAAAATATATGGCAGATGTTATGGAACACTGGCAGGAAGAAGGCGTGATCAGCTTCCAGAGTGTAGATCCGATGAATGAGCCTTACACAAATTACTGGGGCGCAAACAGTAATAAACAGGAAGGCTGCCATTTTGATCAGGGAGAATCTCAGTCAAGAGTGCTGGTAGCATTGAACAAGGAGCTGCAGAGCAGAGAAAGCCTGAAAGGTGTGATCATCAGTGGTACAGATGAGACCAGCATTGATACACAGATTTCTTCTTATAATAATTTAACAGATGAAGCAAAAGGCGTTATTTCCAGAATTGATACCCATACTTATGGTGGATCTAACCGCTCCGGATTAAAAACAACTGCACAAAATGCTGGAAAGAATCTGTGGATGTCTGAGGTAGACGGTGCTTATACTGCAGGTACAAATGCAGGTGAAATGACCGCTGCGCTTGGTCTTGCACAGCGTATGATGACAGACGTTAACGGTCTGGAATCTTCTGCATGGATTCTCTGGAATGCCATTGATATGCATGCGGACAGCAGCGAAATAGGTCAGTATTGGGTAAGCAAGGGAAGTGCAAATGATTATCTGAGTATGGATGCTCTGGAAACTGCATGGAAATCCACAACTTCCAGTGGTTACTGGGGACTGGCAGCTGCAGATCATGACAATGAGGAAATCGTACTGAGCCAGAAATACTATGCATACGGACAGTTCTCCAGATACATCCGTCCGGGCGATACCATCATTGGTTCCGACCAGGAGGGAAAAACACTGGCAGCTTATGACGTAGATGGCGATAAAGCAATCATCGTTGCGATCAATACATCAAGCTCCGATCAGAACTGGGAATTTGATCTGTCCGGTTTCGAAGAAATGGGCAGCAAGGTTACCGCAATCCGTACAAGCGGGGATCTGAAGACCGGTGAACATTGGAAAGACGTAACTAAGAGTGATAACATCGTTGTAGACGCAGATGAGCAGTGCTTTACAGCAACGATGAAAGGAAATTCCATTACTACTTATATCGTAGAAGGCGTGAATGGAATCAAAGACACTTCAGATGATAATACAACGGAAAATCCGGAAGTAAGCCAGATTACAATTGCAAAAGATCAGGTAACCGGAAGTGCACCGTGGAATAATGGTACCACAGATGTTGCATCTAATGTTGTAGATAATAATTATGGTACATTCTTTGATGGTGTTAGCAGCGGATATGTTACTTTAGATCTGGGTCAGGAGACACAGATTGGTGCCATCGCTTATGCACCGCGAACAGGTTATGCAAGCCGCTGTGTTGGCGCCGTGATTTCAGGATCAAATGACGGAGAAAACTGGACAGAACTGTATACCATTTCTTCCACACCGGCAGAAAAGACAGATACTATGGTATACTATACCGATTTCAAGACAACGGGAGTACCGTCCTATCGTTACATTAAATATTCCGTTGATGCAAATGGTAACTGTAACCTGTCAGAGTTGAAAGTATATAAGCTGACAGATGCAATTGCAACCAGTATGACAGCACATTATGATATGTCCGTATCAGACGGAAAATTAACAGATGTGTCTGGAAAAGGCAACGATGCAACCTTACATGATATTGATGAGAGCAGCGTGGCTACATACGGAAAAGAAAGCGTATTACAGTTTAATAAAGATGGATATGCAGACATTCCGGCAGGATTAGTTGGAACAGACGGTAAATTCACTGTTCAGGCAACTTTCAGTACACAGACACAGGCAAACCACTGGCTGTGGTGCTTCGGAAGAACGGTTGCTTCCTGGCCAGACGTTGATAATTATGTATTTGTTGGTGTAAATTCTGCACAGGATAATTACAAAGGAAATACACTTGCAGCAGTCAGTGTTGGTGGTGAGTCAAGAATGCCGGCACCGTCTACCACTCCGGGTGCAGGTTATACAACAATTACAGTTGTATCTGATGGAACCAATCTGTATATGTACATGGATGGAACATTAGTATCTACTCTTGAAAACCATGGAAAAGATATTACAAAAACAATTCCAACAGATGATGCCCTTGGATATATCGGAAAATCTCTGTATAACGGAGATCCGTTACTGAAAGCAAACGTAGCCGATATGAAATTCTGGAATACAGCATTAACAGAAGAAGCTGTACAGAAAGTTCTTCCGACCACAGCAGAGAAGAAGAAAATGGTTCTGGCAGATATCCGCAAAGCTGTATTAAACGGAAATGCTTCAGCATCAGAAGTAACAAAAGACATCACATTACCAACTTCCATCGACGGATATGATCTGACATGGACTGTTCCGGAAAATGCAGCAATTACTTCCAATGGAAAAGTAACAGCTCAGGATGATGATGTATATGTAAGCCTTAAAGTCGCTTATGGCGATCAGACTGCAAGCATTAGCCTGAAAGTTCCAGGTGAGAACATAGAATCCACCATGAACGAAGCACTTGCAAGTGTAGATATCCCGAACAAAGATGATGTACGTGGAAATATCACACTTCCGGAAAAAACAGAAAATGGTGTAACAGTCACATGGGAAACAGATCATCCGGAAATCGTAGATGTAGCTTCACATGACAATGAGGACTATAATGCAACACCGGCAGGTACTGTTACAAGACCGGAAAAAGATACAACTGTCAAAATGACAGCAACTCTTTCCTATAAAGGAAAAACAGAGAAAAAAGAAATTGAGATCAAAGTAAAAGCAGCCGCAAAAGAAATTAAAGATTCTGATTATACCGATTACTTCTTTGCATACTTTGCAGGAGAAGGCTATTCCGATGGCGAGCAGATTTATTTTGCATCCAGCCAGGATGGAATGAACTGGGATGATCTGAATGACAACAACCCGGTACTTACTTCTACACTGGGTGAAAAAGGTGTACGTGATCCGTTCATTATCCGTTCACCGGAAGGCGACAAATTCTATCTGATCGCAACAGATCTGAAGATCAATGGCGGAAACGGCTGGGATGCTGCACAGAACAGCGGAAGCCAGAGCCTGATGATCTGGGAGTCTACTGATCTGGTAAACTGGTCTGATCAGAGAATGGTAGAAGTATCTGCTAAAATTGAGGCAGGCTGTACCTGGGCACCGGAAGCAACTTACGATGCAAAGACAGGTGAGTATGTTGTATATTGGGCATCCAGAACACCAAACAAAGATACAAAACAGCGTCTGTACTATGCAAAGACAAGAGATTTCTATACATTTACAGATCCACAGGTATATATCGATTATGATCAGTCCAGTATTGATACAACAATGATCGAGAATGATGGTACTTATTACAGATTTACGAAAAACGAGGGTGGCAGCACAAATGAGCTTGGTGCACTGACAAAAACAATCTTCTTAGAGAAGAGCGACAGTGTATTAGGTACATTTACACAGATCAAATCTGATTCCCTGAACAGCAATCAGTATGTTGAGGGACCGACCATCTTCAAACTGAATCAGGATGATACAAATGGTACTGACAAATGGTGTCTGCTGGTAGATGATTTTGGTGGCAGCGGATATTATCCATTGATCACAACAGATCTGGAAAGTGGCGAATTCACAAAACCAGATGCCGGCACATACAAAATGCCAAGCCGTGCAAGACATGGTACACCGATTCGTGTAACAACAGAAGAGTACAATGCAATCATGAAAGCATATGGTACACCGGAAACAGTGAATACTGTAGGAACACTTGGTGAGACACCTGAACTTCCGGAGACTGTAAAATGCGGAAACGAGCAGGTAGCTGTAACATGGAGCCTGGATGGTGTAAACTTTGATGTAAATCCGTATAGCTATGTAACAGTTAACGGAACAACAGAGAATGGAAAAACAACAACAGCAAGCGTTCAGATGATTCCGGAAAATGTAGAGTACATGATCGACAGTAATAATACAGAATCTGCTACATGGCAGAATGTAAAATCTGTAAGCAAAAAACTGCTGAATACAGATGCTGCAGATCAGGCTAAGACAGAGGATAACAGCTGGGGCTACACAAGTGTTGTTGGTGACTCCGGAGATATCAAAGGCTTCAGTCAGTCAAGTGTATCCAATCCATATACAGGCGGCTGGTGGGCACGCAGCGGAAAGAACATTACCTATCAGGTAACACTTCCGGCAGGTGACCATGAGATCATGCTTGGAAGTACCGGCTGGTGGAATATGAACCGTGAGATGGATGTATATTATTCCGTAAACGGCTCTGATGAAACAAAACTCTGTGATTTTGATGCAGTAAAGAATGCAGAGTCCTGTGCACAGGGAACGATTTCTCTGGATAAAGAATCGGTTGTAACGCTGACGGTAAAAAAAGCAGCAAATGATGATCCGATTTTAAGCTGGATCAGTATTTCAGATGTAACAAAACGTGATACTACTGAACTGCAGAAAGCTTATGATGAAGCAAAAGGATACCGGGAAAATAAAGCAAATTATACAGCAGGCAGCTATGCAACATATGAGACAGCATTAAAAGAAGCAGAAAGCTTACTTGAGAATCCGACAATTCAGACAGAAATTGATGCAGCAGCTACAAAACTGCAGGATGCAGTAAAAGGTTTAGTAGATATCAGTGAATTAAGAAGTCTCTATAATGAGAATAAAGATATCGCAGGCGATGCTTATACTGCAGACAGCTACAAAGTATACACAGATACACTTGCAGCAGCAGAAGCAGTTCTTGCCAACGATGATGCAACAGAAGAAGATGTGGCAGATGCGATATCCGAACTGACTAATGCCGTAAATGGTCTGGTTAAGAAACCTGTTGAGCCGACACCGGGTGAGAAACATGCAGATGGTCTTTCCGATGTAAAAGATGCAGATGGCAACTGGTATTACTACAAAGACAACAAAGTAGCAACCGATGTAACAACAGTCGCAAAGAACAAAAACGGCTGGTACTATGTAGAAAACGGAAAAGTTGACTTCAACTATACCGGATTTGCTTCCAATGAAAATGGTGACTGGTATGTAGTAGAGGGAACCGTTGGATTTAATGTAAACGATGTGATCAAAGATACAACCGGAGCATTAGGCAAAGGAAATTGGTATTATGTAGTGGACAGCAAAGTTACTTATACTGATACCGTAGCAAAGAATGCAAACGGCTGGTGGAAGATCACAAACGGAAAAGTTGATTTTGATTACACCGGAATAGCAAAGAACCAGAATGGCTGGTGGCGCATTGTTGATGGAAAAGTAGACTTTAACTGCAATAGCGTAGAGAAAAACGAAAACGGCTGGTGGTACATCCGCGGCGGTAAAGTAGATTTCAGCTACACAGGAATTGCAAAAAATGCAAACGGCTGGTGGCGCGTTGTTGATGGAAAAGTAGACTTTAACTGCAACAGCGTAGAGAAGAATAAAAACGGCTGGTGGTACATCCGCGGCGGTAAAGTAGACTTCAGCTACACAGGAGTAGCAAAGAATGCAAATGGCTGGTGGAGAATTGAAAACGGTAAAGTAAACTTCAATTTCAACGGCATGGCACAGAACAGCAACGGCTGGTGGTACATCCGCGGTGGAAAAGTAGATTTTTCCTATAATGGTTATGCAAACATCCGTGGTGTCAGATGCAAAATCGTCAATGGAAAAGCAATGATCTAGGTCTGTCAGAATCATAAAAAAAATCTAAGTAATATAAAAAACGGCTAAGATATTTGATATATCTTGGCCGTTTTTTACTTTATACTGGTGGTAAGCGGTGAACGTTTATGACTTTCCCCCAGAAAGTATAAACCCACCACAAAGAGGAGGAGGAGAGAACATGGAGAATAACAAGCGTAAGCGATGGCAAAACGGTAAAGTGCTCATGGCAGGTGTTTTGTCAGCTGCAATGATCCTGCAGCCAATGACAGTTTTGGCAGCAGATACGCAAGCAGATGAGACTGAGAAAAAAGTGGTTCCAAGTGAAGCAGAGATTGCAGCAAATGATGACATTTTGTATGTTGCGAACTGTGGTACGGCAGATCCGACAGTGACACCTTCTGATACGAAGTTGGGACTTTATCAGTCTAACGTGGATCAGGAAAAAAGAGCAGATGCTACAACTGGATATACCTGGGGTTATGTAAAAGATGACAATAACGGTTATCAGGCGTGGGCATCATCTACAGACCAAACGGTAAGTACATCACAATTGCTTAATTCAGCGTGGTATATGCCATCTTCAGGATGGACATACGATGCAGCAAACAGTGGATTCAAATATGATTTTGAATTGCCGGATCGTGCAAATAAGAGTACCAAGTATGAGGTAACAGTCGGCCTTCGTGTTCCTGCATGGTGGGATAATCGAAGTGTTGATATTGATCTGGAAGATCAACAGGTAGGTTCACAGATTTATTTAAAAGGAAAGACATCCACAGGTGCTACGGTAGAGAAAACTTATGATGTAGATGTTACAGATGGAGAATTAAATGTAAAAGTTTACAATTCCAAGAGAAGTAGTGCTGCGGAAGATCCGATGGTCAGCTATATCATTGTTAAGGCAGTAACAGATGACGTGGATCAGTTAGAAGTACTGAAATTAGCAGTAAAAGAATATCAGGATAAATATGACAATTCTGATGTGATTTATACAGAAAAGTCAAAGAAGACATTTGAGGATGCACTTGCAGCAGCCCAGAAGTTGATTGATGATAATGAAACAGATGAGACTGTGCTTGCAAATGCAAAAGAAGCACTTATCGCAGCATACGATGCACTGGTAGAAGCACATATAGAGAACTATACTTCTTTTACCGGTACAAATGCAGACCGTATTTACGATGACAACGGTGTGGCAGTTCAGGCACATGGTGGTCAGGTACAGAAGATCGGTGATACTTATTACTGGATCGGTGAGGACAGAACCAATGGCTACAGACCAATGCCGGGTGTACATATGTATTCCTCCAAAGATCTGTACAACTGGAAAGACGAAGGTGTTGTTTTAAAAACAATGGATAGTTATGACCAGTTTGAAACAGATGATTATTTCAAGAGTCTGTACGGCAATTTGACTGATGAACAGAAGAAAGATATCTACGTTGACCTCTGGTCCAAAGGCTGCGTTATGGAGCGTCCGAAGATGCTTTATAATGAAAAGACAGGAAAATATGTGATCTGGTTCCACGCAGATGGAACAAGTCCGTATTCTTCCGATAGCAGTTCCAACTATGCAAAAGCAAAAGCAGGTATTGCAATTGCAGATAATGTAAACGGACCATATAAACTGTTGGGAAGTTATATGCTGGCATCTGATCCGGATCGTACAAATCATGGATTCGATTCTGTGGGCGGACACGTTCGTGATATGAACTTGTTCAAAGATGATGACGGAAAAGCATATGTAATGTATTCTTCTGAAGGAAATGCAGTAATGTATATTGCAAGACTGAATGATGAGTATACAGGACTTGCAAAAGATGCATCAGAGATGAAACTGGGAGAAGATTTCTGCATCAGCAGTACCGATTCCAGAGAAGGTCCTGCCATGTTTAAGTATCAGAATAAATATTATCTGATCACATCAGGATGTACTGGATGGGCACCGAATCAAGCTGCTTATGCAGTTGCTGACAGCCCGTTAGGACCTTGGACCAGAATGGGTGATCCGTGTATTGGAGATACTTCCAGTACAACTTTTGATACACAGAGTACCTGTGTAATCCCGGTAGATGCTGAGAATGGAAAATTCATTTACATGGGAGACCGCTGGTATAATCCAGATAATGGAAAAGATCTGAGTGATTCCAGATATGTATGGCTTCCAATTGAATTTGGTGCAAATAATACAATTGCGCTTAAGAACTATGCAAACTGGACAAAAAAAGAACTGGATAACAAAGGAGCTCTTACTCTTAATACAAAACTGCCGGAAACAGCAGAAAATCTAACACAGTTAAAAGAAGTATTACCGTCGACCATTGATGTAACGATTGGAGATACCAATACACCAGATGCAAAGGTAACCTGGAGCATGGATGAAAGCGCAGGAGACCTTACACTTGGTTATGTAACTGTGACAGGTACACTGACAGATCTGAGCAGAAGCTTTACAATTCAGGTATTCTGCTGCCCGAAGAAACTGGTATATTTTGCAGACTGCTATACAAATGGAGATAATACATCCGATATTTTTGCCAAATTTGCAGAAAATGCAGATGATCTGTTGAATACCGTATCAGATCAGGCATATAGCGATGACAAAGGTGTAACATGGGGTTATACAAGTACAACAGGTGCATCCGGCGGAAGCAGTTCTGAAGATATGGGAAGCAAAGGATCTGGAGATTTCTTCGACACAGGTTGGTGGGCAACCAGCTCTGGAAAGATTGAATATGGTTTTGAACTGGATCCGGGAAAATATACCGTTTCTACAGGATTTAATGAATGGTGGAGCAGTACCAGAGGTATTACAATCACAGTTTCTTCTGTAGACGCAGAAGGCACAAAAACTGTCTTGAATACAGGAAGCGCAAGCCTTTCTTCCAGCAAGACACAGGATAGAAGCAATATTGATGTGACAGTACCGGAAGGTTCCGATCACATTCTTGTAACAGTTACAAAAGCTTCCGGTTCCGATCCGGTATTAAGCTGGATTGGTATCACTCAGACAGAAAGTAATGCTGTTGAGAGCACAAATATGGTTCAGAACGGAAGTTTTGAAAACGGAAGTGACAACTGGAGTATTGGTGAAGGAACAACTGTTGTAGAAGATGCAGAGGCTCCGGAAGGCTCACATTATCTGAAAGATAATGGAAATACACATAGCTGGGGTGACGGAAGTAGCCAGTCTGGTATTGCGGTAGAACCGGATACAGATTATATTCTTACCGGAACTGCAAAAGTTAGCGGAAACTCAGGTTCTTATTACTTTGTTGGTGCACGCGTAAAGAGCACGAGCAACACCGAGGGTAAAGAAAATTATGTTGTATATTCTTCAGACAGTGTATTGCCAGACAAAGAAGATACAGATAAAAAATTGACTGTTGGTCAGGTCGCAAATGGAACGGACTGGACATCTTTTACAGTTAAATTTACAACACCTTCAGATGCTACAACGGTAGATGCTTTTACATGGGCAGATAATGGTGCGCAGGGTTACTTAGACAAGGTAAAACTGGTAAAAGTAGAAAGCGCACTTGACTGGACAGAGTTTGATGAAACACTGGAAGCAGTAGAAGCATTAAAAGAAGCAGATTGGACAGCAGATTCCTGGAATGAATTCCAGAAAGTTGTAGAAGAAGCAAAAGCATTCAAGCAGAATGCAACTGATACAACAAAACAGCGTGAGATCCGTGAGATGATCTACAAAGTAAAAGCGGCACAGGAGGAATTAATCTCCATCAATGAGCCGACTGGTGATGTGGCTTACTATGTAGATGCAGAAAATGGTAATGATGATAACGATGGAACATCTCCAGAGACAGCATGGAAGACATTAAGAAAAGCTTCTTCTATCCGCAAACTTACCGCAGGTGGCAAAATCTTACTGAAAGCAGGATGCACATGGAATGGTGAGCAGTTACTTGTTAAAAATGCAGAAGGTACTGCAGAAAATCCGGTTGTTATCGGAAGCTATGGTGAAGGTGCAAAACCTGTCATCAACGGTAACGGTGCAAACTGGACTTATGCTACAAAAGAAGATCTGGCAGCCGTTCATATCAAGAACAGCCAGAATATCGTAGTAGAGAATCTGGATATTACAAACTGGGATGCATCTGCAGGTGAGATTGGAACTTACAAACAGAGCAGCAAGCTGTTATCCGGTCTGGTAGTAGAAAACCGCGATGCAGGAGAACTTGCAAATGTAACAATTCGAAATAATAAGATCCATGATGTCAATGGTAAGATGGCAGGTGGAGCAGATAAAGGTGCAGGCGGACTGATCGTTCTGGTAACAGGCGATGGCAGCAACCACACCGGAAAAGTAGAATCTTACTACGCAGGATTAACGATTGACGGAAACGAAGTTTACAATGTTTGCCACGAGGCAATCTATATGGAGAGCGTATGGGCAAGCCGTACACTGGTTGGTGGAAGCAGCAGTGACACCGGATACCAGAATGCCGGAAATGGTAACTGGATCGGAAGCAGTGATGTAGAGATCAACAACAACTATGTACATGATGTAGCTGGTGATGGTATTGTACCGATCAACACAACAGATGCAACGGTAGAGTACAACCTGATCGACAATTCTGCAGACAGCAACTGGGATTACAGTGCAAACCCGAACCATGCAGCACTTTGGTCATGGGATAGCAACAATGTAACTTTCCGTTACAATGAAGCATTTAATACATCTGAACATTCTATCGGTTCCGCAGTAGGAAACGACAGTATGGCATTTGACTTTGACTATGGCGTACAGAACTGTGTATATGAGTACAACTACAGCCATGACAATCTGGGCGGATTCCTGATGCTTTGCCCGGGACCGGGAGCATCTGTAAACAACATTGCACGTTACAATGTCAGCGTAAATGACGGTAAATACGATGGTGCACCAATGATCCGTATGGGAACTGGTAAATATGGTTCTCTTGGTATCCAGATTTACAATAACAGCATGTACTGGGAGAACAATGGTGGTTACACCATGGCTCTGACACCGGATTCCGCATGGGAAGGAACAAGCATCAAAGATGTAACTGTATTTAACAATATTTTCTATGGACCGGCAAAAGCAAATAGCATGAGTTCTAAAGTATCTTATGCAAACAACCTGGTATATAGTAATGATGGAAGTGCACAGAATGTATACAAAGCAAATGCAAATGATGAAAATGCAGTTTATGCAGATCCGAAATTTGTAAATACAGAAGATTTTACAACTGGAACATGGGCAGATGGCAAGACAACACTTGGAACTGTAGACGGATTCAAGATTCAGGAAGATTCCCCGGCAATTGATGCTGGTAGAGCACTTCCGGAAGCACCATCTTACACAGATGATACACTTGGTAAAGAGCTTGTTAAGAATGAAGCTGCAATTCCAACCGTAGATTACTATGGAACAGCACTTAGCGATGGAAAAATCGATATTGGTGCAAATGAGGTAATTACAAAAGAAACTTCTGCAAGAAATGAAATTGCTGCATATATCGAGGCTCAGAATGAAGTAATCAGCAAGCTGGCAGGATTAAGTGCAGATGAGATCAGCGATTACCAGAGCCAGGTAAGCAATGTCGCAGACGAGGTAGAAGTAGATCTCAAGAACGATCCGGAAGGTGCAGTTGAGATCGCCAAGGCACTGATTGATGACATCGTAGCAAAAGCAAAAGCAGCATCTGAAGAAAATCAGAAACCGATCGAGACACATCCGGATGGACTTGCAGACAGCAAGGCAGCAGACGGCAACTGGTACTACTACAAAGATAACAAGATTGCTACAGACGTAACAACCGTTGCGAAAAATGTAAATGGTTGGTATTATGTAAGAGATGGAAAAGTAGATTTCAAATATAATGGATTTGCTTCCAATGAGCATGGTGACTGGTATGTAGTAGACGGAACCGTTAAATTTAACGTAAACGATGTGATCAAAGACACAACCGGAGCATTAGGCAAAGGAAATTGGTATTATGTAGTGGACAGCAAAGTTACTTACACAAATACCGTAGCTAAGAATGCAAACGGCTGGTGGAAGATTACAAACGGAAAAGTAGATTTCAATTACACCGGAATAGCAAAGAACCAGAATGGCTGGTGGAGAATTGTAGACGGTAAAGTTGATTTCAATTGCAATAGTGTAGAGAAGAACGAAAACGGCTGGTGGTACATCCGCGGCGGAAAAGTAGACTTCAGCTACACAGGAATTGCAAAGAATGCAAACGGCTGGTGGAGAATTGTCGATGGTAAAGTTGACTTCAACTGCAACAGTGTAGAGAAGAACAAAAACGGCTGGTGGTACATCCGCGGCGGAAAAGTAGATTTCAGCTACACAGGAGTTGCAAAGAATGCAAATGGCTGGTGGAGAATTGAAAACGGCAAAGTAAACTTCAACTTCAACGGTATCGCATTGAACGAAAACGGCTGGTGGTATCTCCGCGATGGTAAGGTAGATTTCTCTTATAATGGTTATACCAGATATAATGGAATTAACTATCATATCGTAAACGGAAAAGTAGTTGGCTAGATACAGTCATACGAAAGTAATATTTGACAGGAGTTTTATATGTTAGGAATGAAAAAGAGAACTCCTGCAGGACATGCGGCAGTGGGGATAATCCTCACTGCCGCATTGCTTTTTGCAGGTGGATGCGGGACAAATACACAGAATCAGACAGCGGGATCAACGGTGTCGGAACAGACCTCTGAATTGACATCGGAGCAGGCATCGGAACAAGGTTCAGGCAAAATTGCGAAATATGTGCCAACAAAAGCAGATGAAGTACAAAACCCGGTGTTGTATCTGGATGGAGATCCTGTTTCACAGGAAGAATATGCGATGCTGGCGCAGCAGTATAAAAACCAGATCATGATGAAATATTCTACGGATCAGGTCAACCAGCCGGATTTCTGGACGACAGAGATCGACGGAGAGACACCTGCGGATGCGCTGGCAGCAATCGTGCAGGACAAATTACAGGAATACTATGCCATCAAACATCTGGCTGTGGTAGAACAGGTGACGGATGATTACACCTATGCAGATCTGACTGATAAAATGGAGCAGGAAAATACTTCCCGTGGGGACGATTCTAATAATGATACGACTTATGGATTGAATAATTTTGACATGAGTACATATTACAGCTACTGGTATTCAAATCTGCAGACACAGCTTACCAATGCTCTGACAGCAGATAGTGTAAAAGCCTCAGATGCCGACTGTAAGAAGTATTATTCGGAGCATTTGACGGATTTTACATATACGGATGACGTACAGATTTTGTATGCAGAGATTACGCAGCAGAATACGGATCAGGTTGTGGAAGCGGAAGCCAAGGGGAAAGAACTGGCAGAGGCAATGCAGAAAGCTACCAATGAAGATGATCTGCAAAATATCACTTACGCGGATGTACAGGCACTGGAACTGAATTCTCTCGATACGCAGGAAGGCATGAGTGGCGTGTACCGGAATCGTTGGGAGATCGCAAAAGGATTATCCGCAGGGGAAGTATACGGTCCTTACGAAGATAGTGGAAAAATCTGTGTTATGAAATGTATCGAAAAAGAAGCCGATGGTCAGATTGCATATGAAAATGTGAAAGATCAGATCGTACGTTATCTGCAGGTGCAGCAAGTGGATCAGATGATTCAGGACGAAAAGGATGGCATGCAGGTGACCGCGGGAACGATTTCCGTGCAGGATGCCATTGTGCAGGCGTTCAACTAGAATGAGGAGATTTCCGGCGATGAAGGTATAGATTCATCTCAGTCTGAGTTGAATTTGAATTACCCTACAAAGAAAGGAGGTGAACATTCCTGTATACATTATAATGTCGTCTGAAAACGAAACTCTCCCGTTGAGGCAAAAAATCCATAAATTCCATGGTATTTTTCCACAACAGAGATCATGCTCTGCACGCCGATTCCATGTTCGGCGCGATGTGAGATCGGAATGTCATTTTCAAACACCGGTTCTTTACCGTAGCTGTTTGCCATGTTGATACAGAGCTGATGATTTTTCTCATAGATCTTCAACCGGATATAACGGGCGTTTGGATCGGTGATCTCTGCACAGGAATGGATCGCATTTTCCAGTGCATTTGCCAGGAGACTGCACAGATCCGGAATCTGAAATCTGGAAAAATCAGTGGCAGTTACAGATACAATGGTCTGAATATTCTGCTCTGTGGCTTTCTCCAGATAAGAAGATAAGATCAGGTTAAGAGCTTTGTCCTGACAGTACTTTTTCACTGGGATTTTATCCAGATCATCGCAGATCTCTTTCATATACTGCATTGCCTGCTCCAGCTGGTTTTCCCGGATACATTCCTGAAGGAAATGAAGGTGGTGGCGCAGGTCGTGTCGGTAGATGGAAGATTTTTTATCTGCCAGAGACAGCTGCGCAATCTCTTTTTGTGCCTGAGCAGCAGCGGTATTCAAAAGCAGATTTTCCCGTTCTGCCTGATTCCTCTGACTGGAAAATTCAATAGTCAGAATCGACAGGATAAAATACAAAAGCACAAGAAAACTGTCCATAAAATCAATGATAACCGGACCGCCGGTGTACATCAGATCTGTATACACAGTAAAAGCGTATTCCAGAATGTAGTAGGACAACGGAAGCAGCAGGAACAGTGTCAGAATGGTCTTGTTTTCGTGCTTTAATTTTATGATATGGGGTGCCATATATTTTACGACAAGGAACAGAAGCGGCAGTGTTACAATGATCGTTGCCGCATCGGCAATCAATGGATCATAATCAAAAAAGCTGGATACAAATGTGCCTACCCATTTTCGCGGAGTACACATCAGATAGGCAGACAAAACTGCCACCATGGAAACGTAAATGCTTTTTTTCAGTCCAAAATAAATAAGCAGGATCAGTGGCAGATGGATCAGCAGCGGGTACCACTGATATAATCGATTCTCCCCAAGTACCAGGTAAAAGATTACCTGCCCGATGCCAAAACAAAGGTAAGACAGCAGATACGTTTTGCGATGCTTCCGAAAAGAAATATCTGCCAGACATAAGGATGCAGTAATGCCAAAAAACAGTACAAACGCGTAATTGATGAGATTTAAGGTGTTTGGCAGGTTTGTCATGGCATTTCCTCCATTTGAAAGGCGAGATAATGTTTTCGGATCTCTGCAACTCTTCGTTGTGCCAGAGGCAGAAGCGTTCCGTTCTGAAGCTGCATATCCGAAGTGCTGATCAGGCGGATATAATTCATATTTACCAGAAATGAACGGTGCGCCAGAATAAATTCCGGGTATTGTAACAGCTGGTCACAGACGGGGGAAAAACGGTCTGTGCAAACAATTTCTTCTCCGTTTGCAAGGTAATAAAGTACTTTCCTTCCCTGTGCTTCCACATACATAAGCTGATTTAACGGGATTTTATGTACACCGATATTGCTTTTCAGAACAAGAGATCTGCCCTGTTCCTGATCCCGTTTTTCCCGGATTTCATCCAATGACTGATAAAAGCGGTCAGGCACAATTGGTTTCATCAGATAATTGGTTGCTTTAACCGTATAACTTTCTACCGCGTATTCAGGAGAGGTAGTAAGAAAAATAATGTCCGCGGCTTTGTCGAAGCTGCGGATTTCTTTTGCCAGCTCCATACCAGTGATTTCCGGCATAATGATATCTAACAGATACAGATCGTATTGCGTTTCGGAAAGAGTGTCTGCCAACTTACGGCTATCGTGAAACGGGCAGATGGTAAATGTCACATGCTGCTGTGCCTGATAACTGTCCAGCAGTGACAATATATGGGATAGCTCCTGTCTGTCATCATCACAGATTGCGA
Source organism: Roseburia sp. OM02-15 (assembly GCF_003481835.1). Lineage (NCBI taxonomy): Bacteria > Bacillati > Bacillota > Clostridia > Lachnospirales > Lachnospiraceae > Roseburia > Roseburia sp. OM02-15. The sequence continues at coordinate 43,542 of NZ_QULX01000010.1, read as the reverse complement.
TTTTCATCTTTACCCTCCTTTTGTTAATCGTATTTAGTACCATATATTTATGGTGAATATCCCCTACAGCAAGTAAGGAATAGGAATCATCTATTTGTTGCTTAAGTTAATTCTTGCTTAAGTTAAATTATACGCGTAGCAGGGATAAAAAGCTACTGGCTTTCTCTGTCATTCATGCACAAAAATACGTCATTCGTGTAAAATGGGGATTACAGTTCGCACGTGTCATTCACAAAATGCGTTTTATCTCAGTCTGAGTTGAGACTCCCACTTCTGCAAGTGGTGAGTAGTAACAAGTATTTCTCAGTGGGAGTTCAATCTCCGACTGAGATAAATGCTCCGCGAGGGCGCACATTGTCTGGGAGACAATGGGTTTGCGCCGACTGGAACGGAGTGTACAGTGCAGTGATTCTGAAAAGAAGATGTCAGCTTGCGCTGACCAGAATCACGCACCAAGTCTCACGTGCGTTCGACTTGAAATGTAAACATGCGGTTCTTGATTTGCTTACGGGACTTCGGTATAATGAGCATAACCACGAAAAAGTATCCGTACGCAAAAGACTAACAGTGTTAGTTGAAAATTTTGCATATGATAATTGGTGAGAATTTAGATTTTTAGAAAAATGTACAATAAAACCAGAAGGGAAAGAAATCAGAAAGGAACTTTATGGAGAACGAAACACAGACACCGCACAAGCGACGTGTGCGTTATAAAGGAAAATATCCAAAGAAATTTGAGGAAAAATACAAAGAATTACAACCGGAAAAATATCAGGATACCATTGAGCATGTCATCCGAAAGGGTAATACGCCTGCGGGCATGCACATTTCTATTATGGTAAAAGAGATACTGGATTTTCTGGAGATCAAACCGGGACAGGTTGGTTTTGATGCGACTTTAGGTTATGGCGGTCATACAAAGGCGATGATGCAGTGCCTTCAGGGAGAAGGTCATATGTACGCCACGGATGTAGATCCGGAAGAATCTGCAAAGACCAGAAAACGTCTGGCAGAGCAGGGATTTGGTGAGGACATGCTGACCGTAAAATTGCAGAATTTCTGCACCATTGATGAGATCGCAAAAGAAGTCGGTGGTTTTGACTTTATTCTGGCAGACCTTGGCGTGTCTTCCATGCAGATCGACAATCCAAAGCGTGGTTTTTCTTACAAGGTAGACGGACCGCTGGATCTGCGTTTGAATCAGGAAAAAGGAATCAGTGCGGCAGAACGTCTGGACAATATTTCTTTTGAAGAGCTGGCGGGCATGTTGGATGAAAATTCCGATGAGCCGTATTGTGAGGAGATCGCAGAGGCAATCGTGAAGGAAATTCGCAGGGGAAACCGAATCGATACAACGACAAAACTGCGGCAGGTCATTGAGAAAACATTGGAATTTTTGCCGGAAAAAGAGCGTAAAGATACGGTGAAAAAGACCTGCCAGAGAGTTTTCCAGGCACTTCGCATTGACGTAAACCGGGAATTTGAAGTGCTGTATGAATTTATGGAAAAACTTCCGGGAGCTTTAAAACCGGGTGGACGTGTGGCAATTCTGACCTTCCATTCCGGGGAGGACCGTCTGGTGAAGAAAGCCTTAAAGGATGGGTATAAGACTGGTATTTATGCGGATTACGCGAAGGATGTCATTCGTCCGTCCGCACAGGAATGTGCACAGAATGGACGTGCCCGTTCCACAAAAATGCGTTGGGCGATCCGGTCAGATATGGAAATTTAGATAAAATGTGAAATGAGTAGAAAAGCAGTTATTTTTTGCTGCATTTTAGAAGGAGATTCATCAGAAATTTTTGGAATCTCAAGTATAAGATTAATAGGTGTATATCAGATGGGAGATGACTCCCACCTCTATAGGTGGTGAGAAACAAGCTAGTATCAGTGGTGGGAGCCAATCCCCCATCTGATATAGCCTCCGACAGGATTACAAAGGTGCGCAGTTGAAGTATGTCATGCAATTGCATGACGCGCACCTCGCAACAAGAATGCCGGAGCATTCTTGAAATTAGGTTTAGTCAGTTTAGAAAGAAGAGAATAGCGTGAAGAAAAATAAGTATGAGATTGATATGTGCAATGGCACGATCATGGATAAACTGATCTCCTTTGCACTTCCATTGATGTTGTCAGGCGTCTTGCAGCTCATGTTCAACGCAGTGGATATTATTGTAGTGGGAAGATTCAGCGGAAGTCAGGCGCTGGCAGCGGTAGGTTCTACGACAGCGCTGATCGCAGTTTTTACAAATTTATTTATTGGAATTTCACTGGGGGCAAATGTACTGGCTGCCCGTTTCTATGCGGCAGGTCGTGACAAAGAAATGTCAGAAACGGTACATACGGCAATTATGCTGGCGCTGATCAGTGGAATCGTGATGGCATTTGTCGGCGTGATCTTTGCAAAAGGGGCACTGGAATTGATGGGAACACCGGATGATGTCATCAATTTATCCACGTTATATATGCGGATTTATTTCTGTGGAATGCCGTTTTTTATGTTGTACAACTATGGTGCAGCGATTCTGCGTGCGGTGGGAGATACGAAGCGGCCGCTGATCTTTTTGCTGATCTCCGGTTGTATGAATGCGGCATTGAATCTGCTGCTTGTCATCAAATTTGATATGGGCGTGGCAGGTGTCGGCATTGCGACCGTTATTTCACAGCTGATCTCCTGTGTACTGGTTTTGCGGTGTCTGCATAATACGGACAGCAGCTATCGACTGTATTTTTCAAAATTGAAGATCAAAAAAGCATATATGCTGCAGATTTTTCAGGTTGGAATCCCGGCGGGAATCCAGAGTACTGTTATTAATCTGTCAAATGTATTGCTGCAGTCATCCGTAAACTCTTTTGGTTCTACAGCGATGGCAGGTTACACGGCGGCAAACAACCTGTTTGGATTTTTGTATGTATCCGTCAACTCTGTGACACAGGCGTGCATGAGTTTTACAAGTCAGAATTACGGTGTTGGAAAACTGAAACGAATGGATCGTGTGCTGCGTGACTGCATCATTCTGACGGTGAGTGTGTCACTGGTGATTGGTGTCGGCGTGTATGTGTTTGGACCGGAGATTCTGCAGATTTACACGACGGATCCGGATGTAATTCAGTGTGCGATGGAGATTTTGCTGTATACAACGGTAACGTATTTCTTCTGCGGTCTGATGGATTTGTTCCCGGGCGCGCTGCGCGGCATGGGGCATTCTGCGGTGCCGATGATCCTGTCTGTTATTGGAACGGTAGGAACGCGAATCTTATGGATTTACGGTATTTTCCCGACACACAGATCCCTGTCAATTTTATTTATTTCTTATCCGGCGTCATGGATTCTGACGATCATCATGCAGGTGATCTGCTTCTATTTTGTAAGACGGCATGTGCATCGGACACATAAAGATACAGAGAGTCTGGCAGAAGCATAGATAAAAATGTAGGAAAACGGATTGTCGAACAGGAGCAGGCAGGAAATACAAGAGCGGAATGAAGAAAATACTTGCCTGCATTGCTGAAGATAAATATATTTCTGCTTTTATTAGAATAATTTTCTTCCATTTTCACATAATAGCATTACAAGCAAAATATGGCATGTGAAGAAAGAACATCCATGCACACGAATCATGGAGGAAAAATATGAAAGCAACAGGAATTGTACGGCGGATCGATGACCTTGGGCGTATCGTTATTCCGAAAGAAATCCGAAGAACCCTGCGTATCCGGGAGGGCGACCCGTTGGAGATTTTTACAGATCAAAACGGGGCAATCGTGTTGAAAAAGTATTCTCCAATCGGAGATCTGAGTACGTTTGCGGGGCAATATGCACAGGGACTTGCGGCGGCATCAGGAAGTCTGGTCTGCGTGATGGATCGGGATCATATCATTGCGGCAGCTGGAAATGGGAAAAAGAATTATGACGGAAAGCCGGTCAGTCGGGAACTGGAACAATTTATTGAATCACGGGGGTGTCAGGTGACAGGTGCGCAGGAAAAAGAGTGCCGGAAGCTGACACTTGACGATAATATGCAGTATCAGACGCAGGCGCTGGCAACAATCATCTGTGAGGGAGATGCCATTGGTGCGGTGGCATTGTGCAGTGCGGAAATGCCGGATCATGTCGGAGAAGTGCAAGGAAAGCTGGCGCAGGCGGCAGCGGTGTTTCTGGCGAAACAGGTGGAACAGTAAATCTTGTCTGTCTGTGTAAATGGAACAAGTTAGAAAAAACTCCAAGGCAAGGCGGTAGACTGATTTCCGTTATCGGAGCGAGCATAGCCCGACCGCGGGAGTGTGTTTGAGGCAACAGCTGTTTTTGCTGTTGGCAAGTTCGCGGAAGCGGTCGGAGATAGGCGGCGCAGCGAAGATAGGAAATCGGTCGTGCCTGCATTGGAGTTTTTTCAAACTTGTTCCCTAAACGACAAACAAGAATTTCCTTAAAACAAGAAAAACAGTGTTATTTTTAAATTGTTTTATAACAAAAGATGTGCTCTTTGTGTTAGTATAAAATACGAACAAACATTTGGTATGGTCTTACAGACGTTTTTAAGGAGATAACTATTTTATGAAATTTATACATATCGCAGATGTGCATCTGGGCGTCACACCGGACGCAGGAATGCCCTGGAGTGAGACACGCAGCCGGGACATCTGGAATAGTTTTCGTTTTATGATCGAGCAGGCGCGCAGACAGCAGGCAGATCTGCTTTTGATCGCGGGAGATTTGTTTCACCGGCAGCCGTTAAAGCGGGAATTAAAAGAGATTGCGGCATGGTTTGCAGAAATCCCGGATACGGAAATCGTATTGATCGCGGGAAACCATGATTATCTGCATCCGAAGTCTTATTATCGCAGCTTTGAATGGCCGGAGAATGTACATTTTATTGGAACGCGGGATCTGTCAGCCGTTTCTCTGGAGCGGATTCACACCACTGTATGGGGATGCAGTTTTTGGAATCAGGAAGATACCAGAGCGGTATATCATAGAGATATTTTGCAAAAAGTGTTGCAGAATGCGAATACGGTGAAAAATCATCGAGAGGCAGAGTATGATGTGCCATTCATGCGTGGAACAGGAGCATTTGAGCGATTCGCAGATTCAGGACAGGTAGATCACAGGCGGAGAAATTTTCAGATCCTGCTTGGACACGGCGGCGATGACAGACATCATCCATTTCGTGCAAATGACATCGCAGAAGCTGGATTTGACTATGCGGCTTTCGGTCATATTCACAAAGTGGCGCAACTGATTCCGGGAAAAGTGGTGATGGCGGGTTCTCTGGAACCCACAGACTGTAATGATTTCGGTCCACACGGATTCTGGATGGGGGAACTGACAGAACGTGGCACATCCGTTTCTTTTTATCCGATCAAAAAATGTGAATACATTCAGCAGGAAATCAATGTGACACCGGAACTGTCTGCCTATGCGGTGTCAGAACTGGTGCGGCAAGAATTGCAGAGTCGGAAGCCGTATCAGATCTCACATGTTATTTTGCGCGGATATCGTGATGCAGAGACAGAGCTGCCATTGGATGAAATCGCAGAGATGGAGCGTGTAGTGCGCGTGGTGGATGAGACAGAACCGGATTATCAGTTTGACCTGTTAAAACAGAAATACGACGGCACGTTACTGCAAAAATATATCGAAGTGATGGAGCAATGCCCGAATCTGGAATTACGGAAAAAAGCATTGTATTACGGCGTTCAGGCAATGCTGGATACCGCAGAAGAAGGGCGGGAGAGGATAGGATGATCATCAGACAGGCAGAGATTCAAAAATTTGGCAAACTGGAAAAGGAGCAGTATCGTTTTTCCCCGCAGATCAATATCATCTATGGTCCGAACGAATCTGGAAAAAGTACCTTAATGCAGTTTCTGAAGGCGATGATGTATGGGTTGGAGAAAAGCCGGGTTCGAAAAACGCTGGATACTTATAAAAAATATGAACCCTGGGATGCGCCGGCGTATTTTGCCGGTTCCATAGTTTTTGAGACCGGGGAACAGCAGTTTCTTCTGGAACGCAATTTTTATTATAAAGAAAAAAGTACACGTCTGGTAAACATTCGTGACGGAGAAGAACTTTCGGTGGAATGCGGAGATCTGGATATGCTGCTTGGAAATGTCAGCGCCGGTGCTTACGAAAATACCTTTTGTATCGGTCAGGAACAATCAGTACCGGGACGCGAGCTTGGGGTGCTTCTGGAGGATGAGCGCAGCAATCTGGCGCAGACCGGAAGCGGTGATTTTTCATTATCAAAGGCATTGCAGAATCTGGAACAGAAGCGGAAAAGCAAAGAAAAACAGAAAAAGGAGCTGGAACAGCAGCGACTGGCGGATATCCGACAACTGGAAGTAAAACAACAGATGATGGAAGCGGATATAGCTGCCCTGAAAGCACAGCAGGAGAAACAGGGAACGCGAAAACAGAATGTGCAGGAACAGGTAAAGCAGCTAAAACAGGCGGCAGAGCCGGTGCTTTCGGAATATCGTACCGTCTGTCGGCGGGAACAGGAATTGCAGAAAGTGGTTCGACAGGTGCAGTTAAATACCGGGCGAAAGCATTTAAAGAAAGAAAAGGAGCAGCGGCAGCAGCAAAAGTCAGAACATCGTGCAGGCTTTTCTCCGCTTTTGTTACTGGGCGTTGCCGGTTTGATTCTGGCTCCGATTTTAAGGGCGTCTTTGGATGGATTTCAAAAAATAGCACCGATTTTGAATGTGATCTGTATTGCTTTCATTCTGGCGGGACTTATTTTGGCATATGGCAGACAAAAGAAAGTTCAGGAAGCGGAAACAGAAGCAGCAGAGGAAGATGCAGGAGTAGCATACGGTGATGAGGAGGTATACCAAAAGATTGCAAAGCAGCTTGCGTCGTTTCAACAGAAGAAATCTGCATTGGAACAGCAGATAGAAACCTTTCAGGAGCAGAAAAAAGCACTTCAGATGCAGGAGGCAAGGCAGGAAGGTTCCGGGGATCAGATCATTGGTCAGATACAGGAAAAAGAAGTGGAGGCTGCAAATCTGACAGAACAGCTGCAGGAACTGCAGTTTCAGACGGCGCAGGAGAAGGCAGCAGATCAGGATATTCAGGCGCTTGCGCTGGCAGCGGATACGATGCAGCGACTGGCATCTGGAATGTCAAAAACGCTGGAGCATGTGCTGAATCGGGAAATGTCGGAGATTTTATCACAGATTACCGGAAATGCACATGGGCAGCTTCAGGTTTCCGAAGAACAGGGCATCGTATTGTCGGAACATCAAAAGAGCCGTGCGCCGGAAGCCTACAGTCAGGGAACGAAGCAGCAGGCATATTTTGCCTATCGTATGGCAGCAGGAAAACTGCTAGCGAAAGAAGAAGCGTTGCCGTTTTTGCTGGATGAGGCTTTTGCAGGTTATGATACGGAGCGTCTGCGTCAGACGTTACGCTGGCTTGCCAGGCAGGAGAATCAGATTTTTCTTTTTACCTGCAGGGAGATGGAGGCAGAAGTACTGAGAGAAGAAGGAATTCCTTTTTCTGAGATACACATGTAAAAGCAGAATATGATGTACTCTCGGAGTCTTTCGAAAACGATGAATTCTGAGCGTACATTATGGAAAAAGGGTTGTATCTGTTTTTCAGATGTGATAGTATAAGTACAATTTCATAGAGAAAGATAATTGGTGCTGTCCGTTTCTGAAAAACTGCTGAAACAGATTTGGAAAAATAAGTAGCGATGCAGCTTTACGACAGGTTATGTTGTAAATTGGAGGCGTGGAACGGTTAAAAGGGAAACAGGTGTGATTCCTGTACGATCTCGTCACTGTGATAAGGGAGTATGGATTCGATGATTTGTCACTGATGCAAGTGCATTGGGAAGGCAGAATCTGTATGATGATCTTTCAGCCAGGAAACCTGCCATTTGTCTGGTACAGGGTGAATCCCATGATCACGAGTAATTGGTCGTACTGTTTTGGAAGTCAGTTTTGAATTCCTTTGAATGGCATTTACTCCGCTTGAGAATCTTAAGCGGAGTTTTGTTTTGGTGGAAATGATTTTATTTCCGGGTGGATACCGTACCCTGTGGAAGAAATCACTTATTTTCATTATACGAGGAGAGAATAAACATGAAAAAGAGAATTGTAGCCTTAATGGCAGTATTCACCATGGCAGTCGGATTGCTTGGCGGATGCGGAAACAAGAATGCAGACACAAACACAACAAGCGCGCAGAGTGAGACAGAGACAGATCAGGAAGCAGCAGACAAAGTAGCGGCTCTGATTGATGCCATCTATGTACAGGAGCGTACAGACAAAACAGATGAGCAGTGTGCAGCAGCAAAAGAAGCATGGGATAAACTGACCGATGCACAGAAGGCACTGGTAGAGGGTGAAAATGCAGATCCGGATTACTTCGGCAGAGATACCGGAGATGCGTCCAAAGACGATCCGTTAAATGAGGACGGAATCGGTGAGAACGAACTTCTGGTAGTAAGTTTTGGTACATCCTTCAATGACAGCCGTGCAGCAGATATCGGCGGTATTGAGAAAGCACTTCAGACTGCATATCCGGACTGGTCTGTAAGACGTGCATTTACCGCACAGATCATTATCAATCACGTTCAGGCAAGAGATGGTGAAAAAATCGACAACGTAGAGCAGGCTTTACAGAGAGCCGTTGATAACGGTGTAAAAAATCTGGTGGTACAGCCGACACATTTAATGCATGGTGCAGAGTATGATGAGTTAGTTGATACTCTGGATAATTACAAAGATAAATTTGAGACAGTTACTGTAGCAGAACCGTTACTTGGTGAAGTTGGTACAGATGCCACAACTGTCAATGAAGATAAAGCAGCTGTAGCACAGGACATCACAGCAGAGGCAGTAAAGACAGCCGGATATGATTCCTTAGAGGCAGCAAAAGAAGACAGTACAGCATTTGTATTCATGGGACATGGTACATCCCATACAGCAAAAATCAGCTATAGCCAGATGGCAGCTCAGATGAAAGATCTTGGATACGATAACGTATTTATCGGAACCGTAGAAGGTGAGCCGGAAGAGACCGCTCATGAGCAGGTAATCGAAGAAGTACATGCAGCAGGATATAAAAATGTAATCTTAAGACCGTTAATGGTTGTTGCAGGAGATCATGCAAACAACGATATGGCTGGCGATGATGGCGATTCATGGAAGAGCCTGTTTAAAGCTGCCGGATATTTTGACAAAGTAGATACACAGATCGCAGGTCTTGGTGAGATTCCGGAAATTCAGCAGATTTATGTAGCACATACAAAAGCTGCCATTGAATCTCTGGGTGATGCTGTAACATCAAGCGATGCAGTCACAGCAACATCTGCGCTGGAAGACGGTACTTATACTGCAAAATTTAACACAGACAGCAGCATGTTCCATGTAAATGAGGCAGATAACGGTTGTGGTACATTAACAGTCAAAGATGGCAAAATGACCATGCATATCAGACTGGTTTCCAAAAAGATCGTAAATCTGTATGTTGGAACCGCTGCGGATGCAGAAAAAGATGGTGCAGAGCTGTTACAGCCGACATCTGAGGAAGTTACTTACAGTGACGGAACAACGGAAGAAGTATACGCATTTGATGTGCCGGTGGAAGCACTGGATCAGGAGTTTGATCTGGCAATCCTTGGAACAAAGGGAACATGGTATGATCACAAAGTAAGCGTATCTGACGCTCAGAAAGCAGAGTAGATCAGCGGTAAAATATTGAGAAGATAAGATACAGGGAGAGTAGAAAAATCATGCTTTCCCTGTATTTCATCAATGAAGAAAGTAAAATGCAAAGTAAGGATAGTGTATGAAAAAAAGAATAGCAGCAGTTATTTTATCTATGGTTTTAGGCGCTGGCATGCTGGCAGGATGTGGTCAGAAAAATACGACTGATGCAGATGCGTCTTCAACTACCGAAGTTAGTGCGGATGCAGAAAAAGCAGACAGTGCAGCGACAGACAGCAGTGCGGAAGATGCGAATGTTCTGGAAGACGGCACTTACAGTGTAAACGTGGAGCTGAGTGGCGGCAGCGGCAGAGCAACCGTGGATTCTCCGGCAACCGTAACCGTGACGGACGGTCAGGCAATGGCAACCATCGTCTGGAGCAGTACCCATTACGATTACATGATCGTAGATGGAGAAAAATATATGAATGAAAATGAAGGTGGCAACTCTACCTTTACTTTCCCGATTGATGGCGTGCCTTGTGAGATGGATGTGGTAGGGGATACCACTGCTATGAGCACACCGCATGAAATCGATTATACATTGAAATTCTCATTTCCAGCGAATGTGAGTTTCAATGAGCTGAACAGTGAGGGGCGTATGGATCTTTCATATGCCGATCAGTTCAGCGTAGAGCAATATGGAGCATATAAATTAGTAACGATCGTGGATGGCGGTCGTTTTTTGCTTATTCCAAAGGGAGTATCGGTTCCGAAGGATGTGCCATCGGACATTGTTGTTTTGCAGCAACCGTTGAAGAATGTGTATCTGGTTTCCAGTGCGGTGATGGATTTGGTGAGCAAGGCAGGAGCGCTTTCCCATATTTCTTTTACCGGAACAAAGGAAAAGGACTGGTACGTGCAGGAGGCAGCGGATGCTATGAAAGCAGGCGCACTGATCTATGCGGGCAAATACAGCGCGCCGGATTACGAACTGCTTTTGAGTAATAACTGTCAGTTTGTCATTGAAAATACGATGATCACCCATAACCCGGAAGTAAAGGAAAAACTGGAAGAACTTGGAATTCCTGTGATGATCGAGCGTTCCAGTTATGAAAAACATCCTCTTGGACGTCTGGAATGGATTCGTCTGTTCGGTGTATTATTTAATCAGGAGCAGCAGGCAAATAAATTTTTTAGAGAGCAGGCAGAGCGTGTCCAGCCGATTCTGGAAAAAGAAAATACCGGTTTGTCGGTGGCATTTTTTGCGGTATCTTCCGATGGAACTATTACAGTACGCAAACCGAACGATTATGTATCTTCCATGATCGAGCTGGCAGGCGGTAACTATTCCCTGAACGGTTATCTGCCGGAAGAAGACAGTGCTTTGTCTACGATGAAAATGCAGATGGAAGATTTCTATGTGGCAGAGAAAGATGCGGATATCCTGATCTATAACGGAACCATTGAGGGAGAACTGACATCTGTAGACGAACTGATCGCAAAAAACAGCCTGTTTGCCGATTTTAAAGCGGTAAAATCCGGACAGGTGTATACCACTGGAAGTAACTTTTATCAGCAGACAAGCATGACCTGTGATTTTATTGAGGATCTGAATAAGGTTCTGATCGGAAGTGATGATACGGATTATCATTTTCTGAAGCATATTCAATAAGATTTTGTGAGGAACGAAGCGTGAAAAAACGGTATACGATATCTTTTATCATTTTAATATGTGCCCTGATCGGATTATTCTTGTGGAATGTGGGTGTGGGAACGGTAGAACTTTCCCTGTCTGATCTGCCGGAGATTTTCGGAAAAGGCAGCGATTCCACCTTGTATCAGGTCATCTGGAAAATCCGCCTTCCGCGTATTGTGGCAGCGATTTTACTTGGCGGGGCTTTATCGGTATCCGGATTTTTGCTGCAGAGTTTCTTCCAGAATCCGATCGCAGGTCCGTATGTGCTTGGAATTTCTTCCGGCGCAAAACTGGTGGTGGCACTGACGATGATTGTCTGCCTGCAGCGAAGCATCATGTTAAATTCTGCCGGAATGGTGGCAGCAGCTTTTGTGGGATCACTGATCGCCATGGGATTTGTCCTGCTGATTTCCTTTCGGGTGTCGAAAATGTCGCTGCTGGTAGTCTGTGGTATTATGATCGGATATATCTGTTCCGCAATTACCGATTTTTGCGTGACCTTTGCAGATGATTCCAATATCGTAAACTTGCACAACTGGTCATTGGGAAGTTTTTCCGGAATGACTTGGGATAATGTGCGGATGATTCTGTGGATTGTGGCAGTTACGATGGCGGTCACTTTTTTTCTGGCAAAACCGATCGGAGCGTATCAGCTAGGAGAATCTTATGCTCGAAATATGGGCGTAAATATCAAAGCGTTACGGATCGGTCTGATCTTACTTTCCAGTATGTTATCTGCCTGTGTAACCGCGTTTGCCGGACCGATTTCCTTTGTGGGAATCGCAGTGCCGCATCTGGTAAAACTGATCACGAAAACGGCAAAACCAATCATTATGATACCGGGATGTTTCCTGTGCGGCGCGGTGGTGACACTGTTTTGTGACGGAATCGCCCGGACGGTATTTGCACCGACGGAGATCAGCATCAGTTCCGTAACGGCGATATTTCTGGTGCCGGTGGTCATTGCAGCAATGCTGAGAAAGCAGGGGAACAGATGATGGAACTGAGAACAGAAAATCTTGTGGTAGGATATGATAAAACACCACTGATCAAAGATGTAAATTTAAAAGTTGTTTCCGGGCAGGTACTGACACTGATCGGACCAAACGGTGCCGGAAAATCTACTATTTTAAAAACCATTACCCGGCAGTTGAAACGCATTGGCGGAACGATCTATCTGGGACAGGAATCCATGAATAACATGCGGGACAGCGATGTTTCGAAAAGTCTCTCTATGGTTATGACGGAACGTCTGCAGACGGAACTCCTGACAGGACGGGATGTGGTGGCTTCCGGGCGCTATCCTTACACCGGCAGGTTTGGCATTTTAGCCAAAGAGGACTGGGAAAAAGTAGACGAAGCCATTGCACTGGTGCATGCGCAGGATGTGCAGGATCAGGATTTTCGGAAAATGAGTGACGGTCAGCGGCAACGTCTGATGCTTGCTCGGGCGATCTGTCAGGATACGGATATTCTGTTACTGGATGAGCCGACGTCTTATCTGGATATGGGATTTAAGCTGGATATTCTGGCAAATATCCGGATGCTTGCCAGAGAGCGGAATCTGGCGATCATCATGTCGTTACATGAGTTGGATCTGGCGCAGAAGGTGTCTGATACCATTGCCTGTGTGAAAGGAGACCATATCGATCGTATCGGTACACCGGAGGAGATCTTTTCCGGGGATTATGTACAACAGTTGTACGGTGTGACAGAGACGGCATTTGATCCGGTGACAGGAGAGGTCTTTTTGCAGGGAGCAAAGTCAGAGCCGAAGGTGTTTGTTATCGGCGGGTGTGGAAGCGGTATTGCGGCATATAACCGCCTGCAGCGGGAAAATGTGCCTTTTGTGGCAGGTATTTTGCAGAAAAATGATCTGGAATATCCGACTGCCAGAGCGCTGGCGGCAGAGGTGGTTTCACAGAAAGCGTTTTATCCGATAGAAAAGGCGCAGATTGAGGAAGCAAAAAAGTGGATGGAGCAGTGTGAAACCTGCATTTGTACTTTGCCGATGGAGGCATTTGGACCATTGAATGAAGCAAACAGGGAACTGTTAGAATATGCAAAAGAAATCGGAAAGCTTTCAATGTAATAAAAAATGCTGAGTTTGGAAAATGCTGATAGAATGCTGAGAAATCTTAAGATAGAAAGTACGTGAAAAAAAGTCGTTGGCACTCTTAAAAAAGAATGTCAGCGACTTTTTTGTTATTTGATAGGAAATTACATGAATTTCCTATCAAATAAAAGCACTTCGTGCAGACGATGCACACTCACACGAGAAGAAATTATTGCTTCGCAATCGTGTTCGGCGCGAGCAAGAAAGATGTGCTATTAATAATTTTATTCGCGTAAGTGTGTGTTAGCACACTTTCTTGTTTTGTTTTGTACTGCTTTCAAAGCTGTACTCATTTCCCGGAAGGATCGCATTTAATACAATACCAACAATCGCTGCCAGAGCAAGACTGGTCAGTGTAATTGCTGTGCCTCCAACATGGAAAGTCAGACCGTCTGAGAAACCCAGACCGCAGACAAGGATACATGCTGCAATAACAAGGTTACGGGATTTTGTCAGATCTACCTTATTTTCAACAACGTTGCGGATACCGACAGCGGAGATCATTCCATAAAGGATGAAACTGATACCACCGATGATCGCAGCCGGAAGAGAACTGATAATCTCTGCCATTTTCGGGATGAAACTTAAGATGATCGCATAAAAAGCTGCCAGACGGATAACCTTCGGATCATATACACGGCTCAGCGCCAGTACACTTGTATTCTCACCGTAGGTTGTGTTTGCTGGTCCACCGATCAGAGCGGAGAGAGCAGTTGCAAGACCATCACCAAGCAGTGTGCGGTGAAGTCCCGGATCTTCGATAAAGTTTTCACCAACAGTTGCGGAGATGGCAGAAATATCACCGACATGCTCCATCATGGATGCGATGGCAATCGGAGCCATTGCAAGAATGGCTGTAATGTTAAACTTGCAGAGGAAGAACTGCGGTACTCCGATAACGGCAGCGTCAGCAACACCGCTGAAGTTTAAAATGGCACTTCCGTCTGCACAGGTCATTCCTGCAGCGTTCATGATCAGGGCAGCCACATAGGATACGATGATACCCATCAGGATCGGGATGATCTTGAACATTCCTTTGCCCCAGATATTGAAAATAATAACGGTAGCAAGGGCGATCAGTGCCAGCGGCCAGTTGGTGGAGGCATTGGAGATCGCGGAAGGTGCAAGGCTCAGTCCGATACAGATGATGATCGGTCCGGTTACAACCGGCGGAAGGAAACGCATAACCCGGCGTACACCGATGACCTTGATGATCAGGGATAAAACGAGGTAGAGCAGACCGGCGATCAGGACACCACCACATGCATATGGAAGTTTTTCACCGTAGCTCATGTTTGCGAAAATTCCGGTATCCAGATTTGCAACAGTCTGGAAACCACCCAGAAATGCAAAGGAAGAACCGAGAAATGCAGGCACTTTAAAACGTGTCATTAGGTGGAACAGCAGAGTTCCGATTCCGGCGCAGAACAGTGTTACCTGAATGGATAAGCCTTCGCCGTGGAAATAGGTGTTTACCAGAACCGGGACAAGGATCGTTGCACCGAACATGGCAAACATATGCTGAAGACCGAGGATCAGCATTTTCGGAAGCCCAAGCGTTCTGGCATCATAGATGCCGTTTTCGTTTGTTTTCATAAATTCATTCTCCTACTATTTTTATAACGATTTTATGGTTACATGTTCTGATGATCAAGAATGCTCTCAGTATTCTTGCTGCGAGATGTGCGTCATGCTATGCATGACATATTTCCTTTGCGCATCTCTGCAATCCAGCCGGAGGCTATATCAGATGGGAGTCATCTCTCATCTGGTATACAAAGCACTCATACATCAGACCCTGACTAATCAGTATAATGGAAAACAAAAAAGAGAGCAAGAAAATCTTGCGAATGGCGCGTGTGAACTGCAATGATGCGGTTGACTTATCACCTGCAATCCGTTATCCTTGAAGAAACGAGAAGTCTGGCCAGGAGGTTTTTTAGATGGAAAAAATGGAAAATGTATTTATCATGGATCATCCGCTGATCAAGCATAAAATATCAATGATCCGCAACAAAAATACAGGAACAAATGAGTTCCGTAAACTGATCGAGGAGATTGCCGTACTGATGGGATATGAGGCACTTCGCGATCTGCCAACCGAGGATGTGGAGATCGAGACTCCAATCGAGACATGCAAAAGTCCGATGATCTCCGGTAAAAAACTGGCGATCGTACCGGTCCTTCGTGCAGGTCTTGGAATGGTAAATGGTGTAACAACTCTGGTTCCGTCTGCAAAGATCGGACATATCGGTCTGTACCGTGATCCTGAGACACATGAACCGCATGAGTATTACTGCAAACTGCCGGATCCGATCGACCAGCGTCTCATCGTAGTCGTAGACCCAATGCTTGCAACCGGTGGATCTGCTGTGGCAGCCGTAGATTTTATCAAAAAACATGGTGGAAAAAATATCAAATGCATGTTTGTTATCGCTGCACCGGAAGGTGTTAAGAGACTGCATGAGGCACATCCGGATGTTCAGATTTACATCGGACAGCTTGATCGTGAATTAAATGATCATGCTTATATCTGCCCGGGACTTGGCGATGCAGGAGATCGTATTTTCGGTACAAAATAAGAATATAAAGTGTGTGCATAGCATACAAGTAGAAGGCGTAAGTATGCTTCGGCATATTTGCGCTTTCTCTGTTTTAAGGAGGGTTATCATGAAACTGCGAAAAAGAGGGTACGTAGGAACGACATCCACAGAAATGTCACAGCGTGAAAAAGACAATGCCATTCTTGCAAGGGAAGCGGCAGCGGAAGGATTTGTACTATTAAAAAATGAAGCACAGACGCTGCCTTTGAAGCCGGGAACGAAAATTGGTCTGTATGGTGCGGGAGCGGTACGCACCATCAAAGGTGGAACTGGTTCCGGAGATGTCAATAACCGATATAATGTCAATATTTATGACGGATTGAAAAATGCAGGATTTGAGATTACAAGTGGAGATTGGCTTGACGGATATGACAGCGGTTATATGCAGGCGCGGGAGAGCTGGAAAGCAGAAATTTTCCGAAAACTGAAGGAAGAGTGCAATGGAAACTTTTTTGAAGCCTATTCCACAACGCCGTTTTCCATGCCGGCAGGAGAGCCAGTTGATGCGGAAGCAGCAAAAGCAGATGGCGCCGAGGTTGGTATTTACGTTCTTGCCCGGATTGCGGGAGAAAATGCAGACCGCCGGGACGAGCCGGGGGATTACTATATTACAGAAGAAGAGCGGGCACAGATCGCGGCGTTATGTGAAGCCTATGAAAAAGTTATTCTGGTGGTAAATACCGGTGGTTTGATCGATCTTGCTTTTACTGATGAATTTTCCAATATCACAGCAATCCTGCAGTTTGTGCAGGCTGGTCAGGAAGGCGGTAATGCGCTGGCAGATGTGATTTCCGGCAAAGTGACTCCTTCCGGAAAAATGACGGATACCTGGGCATTGGACTATATGGATTATCCGAATGCGGCATATTTCAGTCACAAGAGCGGCGATGTTTACCGGGAAGAATACAGGGAAGGCATTTATGTCGGATATCGGTATTTCGATACCTTTGACGTTCCGGTGCGCTACAGTTTTGGCTATGGATTGTCTTACACCGATTTTGACATAAAAGTAACAGATGTTTCAAAGAAGATATCATCAAAAGGAAGACCATCTTTTTCCGTATCTGTTGATGTGACAAATATTGGCGCTACATATTCTGGAAAAGAGGTTGTGCAGGTGTATGTTTCCTGTCCACAGGGAAAACTGCACAAAGAATTTCGTCGTCTGACCGCTTTTGAAAAAACAAAACTTCTGGCGCCGGGTGAAACACAGTCTCTGGAACTGATTACAGATTTATATCACCTTGCATCCTACTCAGAAGAACAGGCAGCATGGATGCTGGAAGAAGGCATTTATGGTATCTGGATTGGAAATTCGTTATCCGAAGCGGTTCTTTGTGGCAGATTTCGGTTGAATGAGGATAAAATACTGGTACAGTGTGAACATATTTGCCCGTTAAAAGAAAAACTGGAAGAAGTGCAGCCGGATAAGGAGAAACTGGAAGAAAAGCAGAATGCCTGGATACAGGAAGCAAATAAGGAACAATTGCCATACTTCCGGATTTGGGCAGAAAATCTTCCGACAGCTACTATTATATATCAGGAATTGCAGGATCATTATCCGGGCAGAGCCGGCGAGATTGTAGATCAGTTGTCTACAGATGAACTGATCGCTTTAGCCACTGGAGATCCGGCAAAAGATCAGGGGGCAAGTGCTCTTGGTTCCGCAGGACAGACCGTTCCGGGTGCAGCGGCAGAAACAGTCAATGTAGCGGAAAAAGATCCTTATAATGTGGCAAGTATCGTGCTTGCTGACGGACCGGCGGGCTTACGTCTGCGCAGCGAGTATCAGGTGCGGGAAGATGGAAGCATTGACGGCGGAGATTTTCTGGATGGCTTTGAAAATGGCTATTTTGCGGAGCCGAAGGAGCCGACCGGAACGGTATATCATCAGTATTGTACCGCAATCCCAGTTGGTACTTTACTGGCACAGAGCTGGAATCTGGATCTGATGAAAAAACTTGGTCAGATGATTGCCGGAGAAATGAATGAATTTGAAGTAACTTTGTGGCTTGCACCGGGTATGAGTCTGCACCGGAATCCGCTGTGCGGCAGAAACTTTGAATATTATTCCGAAGATCCGCTGTTGGCAGGCAGGATGGCTTCTGCCATGACACTTGGCGTACAGTCGGTACCAGGATGCGGCACAACCATCAAACATTATGCCTGCAACAATCAGGAAGACAACCGTATGGGTTCCGATTCCATTTTGTCAGAACGAACCTTGCGTGAGATTTACCTGAAAGGATTTGAGATTGCAATCTGCAACGCACAGCCGATGGCGATGATGACCTCTTACAATCTGATCAACGGTGTGCATGCGGCAAACAGTTATGATATCTGTACAAAAGCTGCCCGTGACGAGTGGGGATTTGAAGGTGCCATTATGACAGACTGGACAACGACCACAGATTCTACCGCCGGCGAATGTACGGCAGCAGGTTGTATGAAAGCCGGAAATGATATGGTTATGCCGGGTGATATACGGGATCATGCAAGCATCCGTCAGGCATTAGAGGATGGTTCTCTGGATATCCGGGAACTGAAACGCTGTGTATACCATACAGTTAAAATAATACTGCAGTCCAATCAGTATGAGGATGCAGTAAGCTATGAGGATCAGTTTAAATAATACAGATACTGTCAGGGGTGATTTGACATGTCAGATACCACACATCCACGCCATTCCTCAGAGCTTCCTCTAGAACTTCGCCAAAAGCTGGGTGTGTGGACATATTTGGTCGGACAACAGAAACGTTCGGCATAGCAATCACGAAAGCAAGGATACAATGGTAGCCTTGCTTTTTTGCATGGAGCAGTTCTTTTACATGACGGACTGCACGTTCACTTGGCGCATCTGGGAAATATCCGATGCCATTAATTTCCAGCGTACAGCCTTTGACTTCCATCAGATATTTTTCTTCGCCTTTCTCCATATAAAAATCAAGACGGGAATCGCCGTATTTGTATTCCGGTTTGATAAATGTATAATCCTTAGTGGCGAGCCATTCTCCAACGACCTTGTTCGGAGCCTGACTGTCGATATTCACCCAGCCCAGGGATTCTTTGTATACACTGATCAGATCATATTTTGTTTTGCGGTTCGGATTGTCCGAACAGGTCAGAGCTACCTTTGCATCGGGAAAAAGCAGTTCTCCCATGCGACCGGTATTTTTGACATGTACGGTTTCTAAGGAACCATTGATTATTACTTCTGCCACAAAACGATTGTGGCGGCGGACAAAAGTGCCCATTACAACGTTTTCATATTTCATTTCAAAAATCAATCCCCTTCCTCTGTATGAGCCTTGATTTTTTCCTCATCTACGCTGTCTAACTGAATATCCGGCAGTAATTCAAAATAAAAATCCTGATATTTTTCTGCCAGAGCAGCAATGCATTTTGTCTGAAGAATCTGGAATTTTGACAGGGAGATAATGTCTCTGTCAAAGGTAATGTATACACTAATCCAGAGTTTCCGTCCGGTGCGGACAATATCGTAATACAGATTTTTGTGCCCGTAACCACCAATAATCGGTTCTACCGTGGCTTTAATATCATCTACGGTCTCTGCTTCCGGCGGCCAGAGCATCAGGTCACGAAGTCCGGTAATTACCGTTTTGATCGGTGTCGGCAGCATAAATGCGGACAGTACGATGGTGATGATCTGATCCAGATACGGCGTCAGACGTTGGAACCATGCGAATGGAACGATGATCGGAAGTAAAAAGGCAATCGCCATTCCAAGGGAAACCACGCAGTCAATCTTCCAGGTCTGTAATTCAATGTTCACGATCGGTGAACTCATATGTTTGTTTTTAAAAAAGAGACAGATTGCCATGGTCAGACTCAGGGCACAGGCAAAAAGCTCAAAAGCCGAAATCGTGTTAAAAGATACGATATGTCCACCATGAAGCAGCAGATGAATATTGTTAAAAATCAACCCAAAGGTAACCGCCGCCATGATGGCACCTTTGACCACCACGAATCCGGTTTCCACCTGAGTAAAACCAAATGGATGCTGTTCATTGGCAGGGCGGTAAATCAGCGGAATCAGAAAAATCGATGGAAGCATCATAAAAAATTCCACGCTGTCGTAAACCGCATCCAGAAGAACCGCCTGAGAACCGGAGAAAACAGCCATGCCGATTTCCACGATGGCAAAGACGAGACTGCCGTACAGAGACAGTGTCATCGCTGATTTTTCTCTTTTCTGTGTTTTCTTTCCTACATGCATAATATATTGAACCTCTTTTGTAAATATGTTTTTATATGGAAAAATTGCAATCAAATTGCATCTATATATTTTCCTTACTGCAGCAAATTAACTGAGTGAATTTTACATCAACTGAGCAAATAACCGTAAGATCAACTGCCCCAGACGCAGGTGCGCACCGAGCCCGGCTTTGTATTTTTCAGTCACTTCACGGCATTGTGAAAATGTATGTTTGAAATCACGTTTTATCTCATCAACCGCTGGACAGTCCACCATAAAACAGCCATTTTCGAAATGATGATACAGACTGCGGTAATCCAGATTGATGGTACCACAGGTAGCCATACGATCATCGGCAATGCTCATTTTCGCATGACAGAATCCGGGCGTCCATTCAAAAATACGGACACCATTGGACACCAGTTGATGATAAAAAGAGCGGGTAACACTGTAAACCATCTTTTTATCCGGGATTCCGGGTGTGATAATGCGGACATCCACATCACGTTTTGCAGCCAGAGACAGAGCGTGTGACATTTCATCGGTAAGGATCAGATACGGCGTGATAAACCAGCAGTAATGCTCCGCTTTATTTGCCATACTGATATAGACTTCTTCTCCCACCTGCTCATCATCCAGAGGACTATCAGCATAAGGCTGGACATATCCGTGCTGAACCGATTTATATTGGTACTCTGTCAGATAAGGTTCAAAAGAACGATCGCTTGGCAGACTCTTTTTAATCGCATTCCACATTTCCAGAAAAGTGATGGTCAGAGATCTGACTGCATCTCCCTCCAGACGGATGCCGGTATCTTTCCATTCTCCATAAGGGTGAGAAAATCCAAAATATTCGTTTGCAAGATTATAACCGCCAGTAAATCCTACTTTTCCATCAATGACCGTAATTTTGCGATGATCACGGTTGTTCAGAAATAAATTGACACCCGGAACAAAGGGATTAAATACGCGGCAGGCAATGCCAAGAGCTTCCAGCTGTCTGGTAAAATCGTGATTCAGAAAACTGATGGAACCAATATCGTCATAGAATACCCGGACTTCTACACCTGCCTTTACCCGGTCTATCAGTACATCCTGGATTTTTTCCCATGCATCAGCATTTTCAATGGCATGGTATTCCATAAAAATGAATTTTTCTGCCTTTGCCAGATCGACAAGTTGTGCTTCCAGTCCCTGTACAGCTTCCGGGTAATAGGTAATATCCGTATTTTGATAAACAGGATAAGCGGCATTTCGATACAGATAGTCAGAAATACTTCCGGCCGGTGCATAATGTTTTTTCAGGCGATGTGAAATATCGTGATCTTGCGGCAGACACGGCAGCAAAATGGCATCGATTTCCTGATAACGTTTGCGCATATTGCGGGTACCTTTGTTTGTCTGAAACATCAGATACAGACAGACACCGAGTACCGGCATGATCAGAATTAATATGATCCATGGCATTTTCAGGGAAGATGTTTTATTTTTGCTGTAAATATATAAAATGAGGATCAGTACGAGAATTTTTGTTAAGGCATTGATCCATGGCATCTGTGTATTCAGACGTTTTACAATAGACAGAAAAAAGGCAATCTGAAGAAAAATTGCCAGAAGACAGAAAAAAAGACGCTTGATGCTGTTTTTTGTTTTACTTCGACTTTCCATTGTGTGATGATGTGTCTTTGCCATTGTGCTGTCATCCTTTCTATGGCGTAAATATCGTTTTGTATACAGTGTTTTGACACCAAAATTTTGATTACACGGATTGTTCCGTGCTTTGCACTCCCACAATCCTTTCCGCTATTCGCATATCGTGGGATAAAAATCCCACTTTTATGCTCATATCGGGGCGTGCCCCAAGGTCATTCATCCACCCTTGTGCAAGCACAGGTGGACTCAGACCTTTTGACACTGTAATCATAGATTATGATACCATAATTTTTCCACACAGCAAGAAAAAATCTGTTACAATAGGGAAAAAGTATTCTTAATATGACAAGAAGTAGATGAATATGCAAGAAGCAGATTGTATCAGACAAATAGGATAGAAAAAGCAATGTATAGATAAAAAATCAGAAAGGCAGCAGTTATGTATCGAATTTTTTGTGTGGAAGATGATGAGACCATCGGAAAAATGATAAAAAAGCATCTGGAAAAATGGGATTTTGAGGTGCATGTGGCAGAAGATCTCAGCCAGATCATGATAGAGTTTGCGGCATTTGATCCGCAGCTGGTACTGATGGACATCCGACTTCCTTTTTATAATGGCTATTATTGGTGCACGGAAATCCGCAAAGTGTCGAAAGTGCCGGTGATTTTTTTGTCCTCTGTGGCAGACAATATGAATATCGTCATGGCGATGAATATGGGAGGGGATGATTTTATCCCGAAGCCATTTGATCTGGAAGTGCTGACGGCGAAAATTCAGGCGTTACTGCGCAGAAGCTATGACTTTGCGGGAAGCAGCAGTATGTTAGAACATAAAGGTGCAGTATTGAAACTGCTGGATGCGAGTCTGATCTGGAACGGTCAACAGATCGAACTGACGAAAAATGAACTGAAGATTTTGCAGACGTTGATGGAACATAAGGAAAAAATTGTCAGTCGGGAAGAACTGATGGAAAAACTATGGGAAAGCGATGCTTATGTAGATGAAAATACATTGTCGGTAAACGTCAATCGTCTGCGGAAAAAGTTATCTTCGGTTGGACTGGATGACTTCATTCTGACCAAGAAAGGAATCGGGTATCGAATCGGATGAAAACCGGAAAAAGTTTTATCAAACGAAATATAGAGTGGTTGATTCTGGCAATTGTCATGCTTTGCATGCATGTACTTTATTTGTTTTTGATTGGACACCCTGAGGGGGATCTGATCTATGCGGGAATACTGGATTTGTGCATTATTGCGTTTGCGTTATGCATTGCGTATATTCGTTATGATCGGAAAGTGCGGTATCTGAAAGATATGTTGCAGCAGCCATTTTCCGGTGAAATGAAACTGCCGGAGACGGAGGATGTGACAGAGGAACTGCTGGGACAGCTTGTGGAAAATGCGAATATTGAGCGTCAACTGACGTTGAATACCGCAGCCAGACAGCAATCCGAGATGAAGGATTATTACGCGAAATGGGTGCATCAGATCAAGACGCCGATCGCGGGACTTCAGCTTTTATTGCAGATGGAGCGCAGTGAACTGGAAGAAGCAGAGTCAAAGGATGAGATTACAGAAGAACTTTATGTAAAGCAGCTTCAGAATCTGACGGATGTTGAGGAAGAACTGTTTCGTATCGAAGAATATGTGGGAATGGCATTGCAGTATCAGCGGATCAACAGCACCGCAAATGATTATATTTTAAAACAGATTTCACTAGATACAGTAATTCGCGAAGTGATTCACAAATATGCGAAAATCATGATCCGCCGCAAAATCCGGATGCATTATGAAAAAACAGAAGCAACGGTTATCTCTGATGAAAAGTGGCTTTCGTTTGTATTAGAGCAGTTATTGTCTAACGCTGTGAAATATACGCCGGAGGGTGAAATCTCCATTGAAGTGCAGGAAGAACCACAGCACATCTGGCTGGAAATCCGGGATACGGGCATTGGTATCCGCAGTGAAGATATTCCACGGGTGTTTGAAAAAGGTTATACCGGATTTAATGGACATGAGGACAAACGTTCCACAGGAATTGGACTGTATCTGTGCAGGGAAGTGTTGCAAAAACTGGGGCATACGATTCAGGTACAGTCCGAAGTAGGAGAAGGAACTATGGTAAGGGCTGGCTTTTCAAAGGATGCGATTGATTTTAGAGATTAGCCCCCTCAATTTTCTTTTAACAAATTATAGCAAGAATTCTCCTTCCTTTACAGGTGGGAGATGAATTGCAAAAATAAATATAAAAAGCAAAATAGAACACTTGTTCTGTATTCGAGTCGAACGCACGTGAGACTTGAATGTGTAGAGAAATCCTGCAACCTTACGAGGGCAGTTAGATAGTTCCGAGAGACGATTATGGAGGAAGATACATATGACACTGCAACAATTAAAATATGTGATTACCGTGGCAGAGACAGGAACCATCACGGAAGCCGCGAAAAAACTTTACATTTCACAGCCGAGTCTGACCAATGCCATCCATGATCTGGAAAAAGAAATGAACGTAGAAATTTTCCACAGGACAAATAAAGGCATTGATATTTCCAAGGAAGGAGAAGATTTCCTTGGCTATGCCAGACAGGTGTTGGAGCAGGCGGCGATTCTGGAAGACAAGTACAAAAATGGAAGCGGAGGAAAAAAGCAGTTTTGTGTGTCCACGCAGCATTATTCCTTTGCGGTCAATGCATTTGTCGATCTGATCCAGCAATACGGTCAGGAAGAGTATGATTTTAGTTTACGTGAAACGCAGACTTACGAGATCATTGAAGATGTGGCAAAAATGAAAAGCGAGATCGGCATTCTGTTTTTGAACGAATTTAATGAGAAAGTACTCCGAAAACTGATGAAAGCCAATGATCTGGAATTTCACCCACTGTTTACGGCGAGACCGCATGTGTTTATCAGCAGGAGACATCCGCTAGCAGATCATACGATCATTACGAACGAAGAACTGGAAGCGTATCCGTATCTTTCCTTTGAGCAGGGAGAACACAATTCTTTTTATTTTTCGGAAGAAATTTTTTCCACGACGGAGCGGAAGAAAAACATTCGTGTCCGTGACCGGGCGACGCTTTTTAATTTGCTGATCGGATTGAACGGATATACCGTCTGCAGTGGTGTGATCGACCGGAATCTGAATGGAGAAGATATTATTGCGGTTCCGCTTCAGGATGAAAGTGAGATGCAGATTGGATATTTGACGCATCGAAGGGGAATGCGCAGCAGACTTGGAGAAACCTACTTAGCGTTTTTAAAGGAATATCTGAAAGATTGAAAGAAGTTTCTGCATAGTAAATGGTACATGGGATAACATTAATGTTCTTTTTTCAAATTTGATAAAAATCTGTGTCAGCTTCCTGCAATATATCAGATGGGAGATGACTCCCACCTCTATAGGTGGTGAGAAACAAGCTAGTATCAGTGGTGGGAGCCAATCCCCCATCTGATATAGCCTCCGGCAGGATTACAGAGGTGCGCAGTTGAAGTATGTCATGCAATTGCATGACGCGCACCTCGCAACAAGAATGCCGGAGCATTCTTGAATATTAATAAAAAGGGGATCAATTTAGTGAATGCAGGTTCGCCATAGCTTAAAACTATAACAAACCTGCATTTTCATGTATTATACAAAACCGATCTTCAAACTTATAATAAAGACCATCAAGTGCAACGAAAATAAAAATCATGAGTTTGGAGGAAATAACGATGAGCAATGTACAGACACCGTTTCGATATGATTATGTGGGAAGTTTCCTGCGTCCGGAAAAATTAAAACAGGCGAGAAGACAGTTTGATGAGGGAAAAATCCCATATGCAGAGTTGAAAGTAGTAGAGGATGAAGCTATCACAGAACTGATCGGGAAGATCAAAGAGCTTGGCTATCATGTGATCACAGACGGAGAGTTCCGCCGTGCAACCTGGCATCTGGATTTTATGTGGGGATTTGACGGAATCGGACATGTACCGACCAAAACCGGTCTGCCATTCCACGGAGAGTCGGCGATGATCGATGATACCTACCTCACTGGAAAAGTTGGTTTATCCGGTGAACATCCATTTGTAGACCATTTCCGTTTTGTAAAACAGTTTGAGGATGAGAAGACAATTGCAAAACAGACCATTCCGTCTCCGGCACAGTTTTTGGCACAGTTTACCATGCCGTTTAACCGTGAGGAGACAGAGAAATATTATGATTCAGACGAAGAACTGGTAAATGATATCGTTGCAGGTTATGGCAAAGTGATCGATGATCTGTATGCAGCAGGCTGCCGCAATGTGCAGCTGGATGATTGTACCTGGGGGATGTTTGCAGATAAGACAGGTCATTTAATGTATGGCACGACACAGGAAGGATTGAAAGAAATCCAGAAAGTGTACAAAGACATCAATAACCGTGTCATTGCAAATGCACCGAAAGATCTTGTAATCAATACGCACGTATGCCGCGGCAATTTCCACTCCACCTATGCAAGCAGCGGCGCTTATGATCCGGTGGCAGAAATCCTTTTTGGTGAGGAAAATGCAAATGCCTATTATCTGGAGTTTGATGATGAGCGTTCCGGCGGTTTTGCACCGTTAGCAAAAGTATCCGGTGTGAAAAAAGTGGTTCTTGGACTGATTACTACAAAATCACCGAAACTTGAGTGCAAAGAAGAAGTTATTGACCGAATCTATGAGGCGGCAAAATACATTCCGCTGGAGAGATTGTATCTGAGTCCGCAGTGCGGATTTGCTTCCTGTGAGATTGGTAATAAACTGACAGAAGAAGAACAGTGGGCGAAATTGAAATTAGTAAAAGAGATCGCAGAAGAAGTCTGGGGCTAAGAAGAAAGTAAAAAAGTGATTTGATATATCAGATGGGAGCCAATCCCCCATCTGATATAGCCTCCGGCAGGATTACAGAGGTGCGCAGTTGAAGTATGTCATGCAATTGCATGACGCGCACCTCGCAACAAGAATGCCGGAGCATTCTTGAATTATAAGATGAAGAGAAAAGCTATCCATCCATAACTTGCGGTTATGGATGGATAGCTTTTCTGTATTTGTGAAGAAAGTGTGAACACCGTATAATAAAGCCATCGGACATAGGGGTTCGGCAATGAAGAAGGAGGATTTTTTCTATGAAAAAGAAAAAAGTAATGGCTGCATTGATCGCAGTGGCTGCCTGCCTTACTTTTACAGGTGTGGCAGCACCTTCTGCTCTGACAACAACGGCTCAGGCAGCAGGTTATACCGGACTGAAAAGAATTTCAGCAGGTAACTGGCAGTATTACAAAAATGGACAGAAAGTAACAAGTGGTACAGACGTAGTAAAAAACGAAAATGGCTGGTGGTATGTAAAGAACGGAAAAGTTGATTTTTCTGCAAATACAGTAGCAAAAAATCAGAATGGCTGGTGGCTGATCCGCAATGGTAAAGTAGACTTCACGGCAAACACCGTAGCAAAGAATCAGAACGGCTGGTGGCTGATCCGCAACGGTAAAGTAGACTTCTCTGCAAACACCGTAGCGAAAAACCAGAACGGCTGGTGGAAGATTATCAACGGAAAAGTAGATTTTGGTTACACCGGAATCGCGAAAAACGAAAACGGCTGGTGGAGAATCGAGAACGGAAAAGTAAACTTTGACTGCAACAGCGTAGAAAAAAATGAAAATGGCTGGTGGTATCTGGCAGGCGGAAAAGTAGACTTTGGCTATAACGGACTTGCAAGCAACAAAAACGGTCAGTGGATGATCGAAAACGGTAAAGTAACATTCCATTATAACGGTGCTTACATGGATGCAGAAGGCAAAGGATATGTCATTGAAAACAGCAAAGTCAATGATAACCTTGTAGCAGACATTGATTACCTGAATGCAAAACAGAATACCGCACAGTATTTTGATTATTCAGAGAAAATTGCCGCTCAGATGAACAACTATCCGGTAAATCCGGAAGCTGCAAACATTGATATCGCAGCAGCAGACGAGAATGGTGCTTCTGGCGTTGTACTGACAGCATCTAAAACATCCGAAGGTGATTACTATCTGAATGCATTAGTTGCCGGAGACAAGATCAATCTGACAGCAACAGGCGACAACAAAGTAGCATCTGCCGTAAGTGATAAAACAGGTGATCTTGAGGTGGTTGATGGAAACGTATCCTTTACACCGGCTGCTATCAAAGCAGATACTCCAGAAGATGAAGTTATCACAGTAACCATGGAAGATGGTAAAAAGTATCGTGTACATACTGTAAATGAGCTGCTTCCGGGAATGGACATTACAGGAACAGGTGTGAAAGCCTCTGATGCAGGTGTATACACATTTGCACTGGATCATTTCTTCCTTCGTGTAAATACAGATGGAGAATTAGTATATTATCGCTATATTCCGCAGTATGAAGTAACAGTAGATGATCGTAGCGGTGATGCTGAAAATATGGCAGAGAACTTTGCAGCGCAGGATGCTGTTGATGGAAGCCGTTACTATACTGCATTCATCGAGCTTGAGCCGACATTCAGAAATGCTATGGGTGGCTTCTCAAGTGGTTATTATCTTGTAATGGATGATAATTATGTAGATATTGATCAGGCTACTTTAAAAGCAAACAGTGACGAAAAACACTATCATGGTCAGGGATATCTGGATCAGCATGAGTTTGTCGTACTTGGAAAAAATCATTACATCAACCTCAGCTATACACCGGTACTGGCAGACAACCTTCCGGAGACTGTAAAAGGTCTTGACGGTGGAAATACTGCTTATGTATGGGTGGGAATCATTCAGGAAGTGAAAGACGGAAAAGTAATCAAAGAGATCAACACAGGTGATTATCCGTTATTATATGATTCTGCTGTAGAGTCTATCAATTATGATGAGAGTACATTGGATGGTGCATATGCATCTGTTGGTCAGAAAGATCATGCGGATCATAACTTTGCGGCAGGCGTAAAAGATTATGTTCATGTAAACAGTGTGGACTATACATTAGATGCAAACGGCAATACAGACAAGATTCTTGTTTCCATG
Source organism: Roseburia sp. OM02-15 (assembly GCF_003481835.1). Classification (NCBI taxonomy): domain Bacteria; kingdom Bacillati; phylum Bacillota; class Clostridia; order Lachnospirales; family Lachnospiraceae; genus Roseburia; species Roseburia sp. OM02-15. The sequence continues at coordinate 14,573 of NZ_QULX01000010.1, read as the reverse complement.
CGTGATCAGAGTGCAGTTTACCAGTTTGATTTTGATACAGGCGCGATCGACTGGATTCTTGGTGGCAAGGCTTCTACTCTGAAAGGATATGAAGGATATACCACTGACCGTAAGGATGATAATGGTAAAGACTTTAAAGCTCTGACATTCGGACAGCATTTTGCACGTTACACAAACAAAAATGCGAAAGGTATGATCAGCGGAAATACACAGATCAGCGTATTTGATAATCAGACTGGTACAGCACCTTTTGTCAGCGTTGCATTAGGACCAAATGCTTATGCGACACGTACACGTACCATTGAAGTAAGTATTAATGAAACAAGCGGAACTGCTAAGGTTTACAATGCGATCAACGGTACAGATTTAACAAGCAAAAATGGTAAATATCATATTACCAGTCATTGTGGAAGCGTACAGTATGACAGTGATACATCTGTGACAATTGGCTGGGGATTACATGGTGCAATTGATAATATTCCAGCTGTAGCTGCCAGTACATTGAGAGATCCGCAGTTTTCCTCTATCGAGTTGAAACAGGGATGTCGTCCGGTATTTACAGATTACAACATGGCGGCAGGCACAATTTCCTTTGAGTTGACACCTGCCAGAAATAAGATGAACATGGCTAGTCCTGATGCACTGTTCTCTTACAGAACTTATAAGACAGCAGACTAATCGATCAGAGAGATCATGAATGCCGGAGCATTCTTGAACTTAGGATAAATACAATAGTCCCGGGGATTTAATTTCCCCGGGATTATTGCGTCTGAAAAGAAAACAGTGTAGACTTGTGTTTTAAAGGGAGGAAGTAGTTATGAGGTTGGAACAGATTACGTATTTTTTGCGTGTGGCAGAGCATGGAAATATTACTGCGGCTGCAAAATCACTCTATATTTCACAACCTGCTCTGAGTAAACAGATCACCCTTTTGGAACAGGAAATCGGTCTGCCGCTGTTTGAACGTCAGGCACGCGGGGTGGTGCTGACACAGGCTGGTATGCAGTTTCAGAAGGATTTGCAGAATATTTTAAAAGAATTGGAAAATGCCAAGAAAAATGCGGTACTGGCAGGTCGCGCACAGAAACCGTTGCTAAATATGGGCTGTTTTGATGGCGCATATGCAGATGATTTCCTTCCAACGGTTTATGAATATTTGAAGAATGCTGCGTCAAATCAGAAGCTGGTGATTCACAAATGCAATTTTCTGGAGGGACAGGAGTATCTTGAAAAAGGAAAAATTGATCTGTGGCTGACGTTGGAACCGTCCTGGCAGACCAGACCGGGATTTTTAATAAAGAAAATCGCATGGAGAAAAGGTGCTTTGATTTATTCTGAAAAATTGCAGGTTGGTCAAAAAGAGAAGCTTTCCTGGGAAGATTTTCAGGATGAGACATGCATTCTGGTGAAAAAAAGTCAGAGCCCGGGGATGTTTCAACATACGTTAGACACCATGGAATTGCTGCATCTGGATGAGGGGATTATTGAAGTCGTGGATAATATCGGAACGCAGATTAGTTATGTAAAACTTGGAAGAGGGTATTGTTTTCTTTCTGAAAATATCATACAGGGAAGTAAAGAATTGAATAGCATTCCGCTTCCGGGAGAGCGTGGGATTGACATTATTGCGGTTTGGTCTGAAAAAAATGAAGTGGTGACAAAGTTGATGGAAAATTATCATGCCTGACTTCGCGGATAAAAGTTTCACTTTTTACTTGTGTTCTGCACAAAGATATGAGAGAATAAGAGATAATTGTGTATTCATCTCTGTTTAAGCTGTTATGTCTGCTTCTACAGGTAGCGAAATGCAGCAGATTTTCTTATTTGAGTTGAAATTGCTTTAGCGAGATGAACACAGGTAAAAAAGTGAAGGAGATAGATAGATGGACGTAGACCTTGGGCAGTTAAGAGAGCCGTGCGCCTGCGGAAAAGCACATAATATTGACGTTGGGAAGATCAGCATCGAATCCGGAGCAGTCAGAGAACTGACAGACATTCTGGAAGCATTTCAGAATCCGGTATTTATATGTGACAGCAATACGAGGGCGGCGGCGGAACCGTTTTTAGAGGAAGAATTTAAAGATTATCCGGTCATTGAGCTGAATCCGAAAGGACTTCAGGCAGATAACCGTGGTGTGGACAAAGTGATGAAGCAGCTGGATTATTGTGACAGAGGCTTAAGCAGTGTGTCAGTAGATGTGCTGGTGGCAATCGGAGCAGGAACCATTCATGATCTGACCCGCTATGCGGCAACCGAGTATGATATTCCGTTTGTATCGGTGCCGACAGCAGCAAGTGTGGATGGATTTGCGGCAAATGTGGCAGCATTGACACTGGACGGATTAAAGAAAACCGTTGCAGGTGTTTCACCACGCTGGATTCTTGCGGATACTGATATTTTTGCAGCAGCACCGTCCAGACTGACGGCATCCGGAGTATCAGATTTTCTTGGAAAATATATTTCGATTCTGGACTGGAAGATCGCGCATCTGATCACAGACGAATATATCTGTGAGGAAGTATGTGATCTGCTGGAAAAAGCACTGAGGGATGTAAGCCGCGTACTGGATGATATCCGTTTCGGAGACAGAGAGGCGATCGAAAAACTGATGTATGCACTGATCCTGTCCGGACTGTGTATGCAGATGGTAGACAGCCCACGCCCGGTATCTGGAGCAGAACATATGGTATCCCATATGTGGGATCTGAATGTATTAAATGAAAATACAAAGGCGTTGCATGGTGAGCAGGTTGGAATTGGTCTGCTGATCATCACAGACTATTACAAACGTCTGGCACATGCGATCCGCCATAAAAGAGTAACGGTCAAATCAGAAACCGCCAAAGGACTTGAAATGAGTCTGTTGGAACATACATTTGGAAAAAAAGGACTGTTAGAAGGAATTCTGGCAGAAAATACACCGAATCCGTTAGAGGATATTGATTTAGAGCAGTTAGAAGAACAGCTTCCACAGATCGAAGATCTGATCGATGACCTTCCGGATGCGGATGATATGTATGCAAAACTGCATGATGCAGGATGCATGCATGAGGTTTCAGCACTTGGTATTGATAAAGATACCGTAGAGCTGACTTTGCAGAGCAGTCCATATGTCAGAAACCGTCTGACATTGCTGCGTCTGGCAAAATTATTAGAGTGGTAAAAAAACTGAAATAAAAAATCCACAGATATTATCTAAGAGGGGCGTCTTAGCCCGCGTGATCATATCTGTGGATTTTTTCATAACTTAAATCATAGCCACATAAGAAATTTTCCATAACCTAAATTTCTGACACAAAAGACTTCATCACTTACACAAATAATCCCAGATCTTGAAGGACAACTCATACAAAAACAGAAGATGACTGTCTGTGAGTGAAATCTCCAGCAGCTCTTCTATTTTTTTTACCCGATAAAAGAACGTACTGCGGTGAATATGCAGAAATTCCGCCGTTTTCGCTGCATTCCGATCGTGATCCAGATATGCCCGCAGCGTCTCAATAAAATCCGTATGATACGTTTTATCATAATCCTGAAGCTGAAAAATGTGATAGTGGATCCCCACTTCAAGTCCCTGATAATCACAGTTGGAAAACAGATATTCCGGCAGCGCATCCGTGCTGTAATACAGATACTGATCCGGTGTCTGCAAATCTGACAATTCCAGTGTATGAAGTGCCTGATTGTAAAAAATCCGGATTTTCAGTACATCAGCAAAAGGCTGGCTCAGACTGACTTTCAGTTGATTGCGCTGTGCAAACCGCTCCAATGGATCCGTTAGTTTTTCATTTAACTGCACCGGCGTATCCTGATTGATCAGCAGGATAATGTTATTTTTATAAACTACGGACATGGCATTTGGATAGACCTGCCGCAGTGCTGCCATCTGCCGTTTGTTAAACAGATCACTGTTATGCGGATGAGGGCAGTACAGGATCGCCAGACAGAAAAATTTTCCAAAGTGGCGGTTTAAGAGTTTCAGTCTGGCTTCAATGACATTGACATCGTTAAAACGTCCTTCTAAAAGTTCTGTCAGAAACGTTTCATATTGCAAACCGGTATTCTGCACAAAAAACTCATGTTTCTGCATTTCAATGGCACAGATATCAGAAAAAGCGGTGATCAGGCGCAGTTCGTGTTCGCTGGCATCCGCCTGATCCGGCAGACAAAGTGCCACATAACCGGTCATAACATGCTGGATGCGGATGGCACAGAAAATCCAGTTTGTATCCGGATGATCCTCTGTCTGAATAAAAAATGCCTGATTGTTCTGGTAGATCTGGTGCTCAATCTGCAGACGGCGCAGACTTTCTACTTCCTGAGAACTTAAAAACGTTCCTTCTTTATTTTTTTCCATACCAAAGGGCAGTTGATGCATCAGCGGAGAGATCGCGATCAGACTGTAGCTGGCATCCAGAACGGACATGGGGCGGTGCAGAAAGGATTCTGCACGGATAATCAGATCTTCCAGTCCGCGACCGCTGTAAAGCAGGTGGTAAAGGTCGTTGATCTCCTGCTGCAAGCGGAATTCAAAGTTCAGCCGGTGATTCAAAAAGGAAAACAATTCTGAAATATCCGGCATATGCGTCACAAAAAGGATAGAGCTTTCCATAAAAGCGGTATCTATATGCTTTGATGAATCCATATTTTTTGATGAAACTGTATCTTCTGATGAAACGCTGCAGATAGATTCATGATCTGAACAACCGCTGTCAGGCATTTCCATCATAATAACCGGAGACAGCATCGGATCTTTTTCCATCTGTGCAAACTGTGTCTGTAAAGCAGCATATCTGCACAGCATTTCGGGATTAGAAGCCACTTCTGGCGGACACAGATACAGCGTATTTTCATCAAGAATCGTATCAATCTGAAGCACATCTACACGACTGATAAAACGATTGGTATCATAGCCATTTTTTATGCTGCAGGAATATGTTTCCTGTAGTTTTTCAAGTAAAGTCTGTAAGGTGATCATAAGCATCTCCCTGTGTATGGATACCGATTTTTTTATTCGACATTTGTTGAAAATAAAGAAAACAGGATAGCAGATTTTCAACAGTTGTCGGAAGCTTTCCGGTGGTCTGCATGTTATAATTTTATCAGTGATTATAACGACAGTGTACCATAACAGTACCGTGCACGTCAAAAATATATCAGATGGGAGATGACTCCCACCTCTATAGGTGGTGAGAAACAAGCTAGTATCAGTGGTGGGAGCCAATCCCCCATCTGATATAGCCTCCGGCAGGATTACAGAGGTGCGCAGTTGAAGTATGTCATGCAATTGCATGACGTGCACCTCGCAACAAGAATGCCGGAGCATTCTTGAACAAAACATCAGGAATGTGTGACGTTCCTGAAAAATGAGAACAAAACAGAAAGAAAATCAGAACGACAACTGTTGAATGAAGAAGAACAGAAGGGAGAAAAACATGGCAGTCATTACGATTGACGGCACACGTTTGGAAGTGCCGGAGAATAAAAATGTATTGGAATGTGCGCTGGAAGCCGGAATTTATATTCCGCATCTCTGCCATCATCCGGATCTGCCGGAAAATGGTTCCTGCCGCATGTGTATTGTAGAAGTAGAAGGTCAGGAAGGCGTAACCACATCCTGTACCCTGCGTGCTCAGGATGGCATGGTCGTACATACCACAAGTGAGCGGATCAACAAACTCCGTACATTAGCACTGGAGCTGCTGCTTGCAGGACATCCGGAAGATTGCTCCACATGTCCGAAATACGGAAACTGTGAGCTTCAGACATTGATCCAGTACATCGGTGCAAACAACGCGCGTATGCGTACCCGTATCAAAGGTATCAAGATGGAAGAGGGCAACCCGCTGCTCATCCACGACATGAACCGTTGTGTACTGTGTGGCCGCTGTGTACGTGCCTGCAACAATCTGAGAGGTGTAGGTGTATTACAGTATAACAAAAAAGACCTTGAGACATATGTAGGAACCTTACATGGCAAATTACTGAAAGACGAAGACTGTCGTTTCTGTACTGCCTGTGCAGAAGTCTGTCCGACCGGTTCCATCCGTGATAAATTACAGCTTCTGACAACCAACCTGAAAAAAGAAGAGGCACTGGTTCCGTGCCGTACCGCCTGTCCGGCGCATACTGATATCCCGCGTTACATCCGTTTTGTAAAAGAGGGCGATTATGATGCAGCCGTAGCGGTCATCCGTGAAAAAGTACCGTTCCCGAACGCACTGGGACATGTCTGCAGCCATGCATGTGAGCTGGAGTGCAAACGAAAAGAAGTCAGCGAGGCAATGTCCATCCGCGACATCAAACGTTATGCGGCAGAGCATGACACTGGCCGTTACTGGAAAGGCAAAGGAAAACAGCTTCCGGATACCGGCAAGAAAGTATGTGTTGTCGGTGGAGGCCCTGCAGGTCTGACCGCAGCATATTACCTGAGAAAACAGGGACACGCCGTTACCGTAAAAGAGGCACTTCCGACCGTTGGCGGTATGATGTCCTACGGAATCCCGTCCTACCGACTCCCGCGTGAGATCGTTGCACAGGAAGCAAAAGTGATCGAGGATCAGGGCGTAGTCATCGAGACAAATACAAAAGTGGAAAAACCGGTTGAATTACGGAAAGAGTACGATGCAGTCTTAATGACCATCGGTGCACACAAAGGTGTCCGTCTTCCGATGGAAGGCAGCGAACTTCCGGGTGTTCTGTTAAATATTGATTTCCTGCGTAATGCAAGTCTTGGTCAGGAGACCGGAATGGGCAAACGCATCATCGTTCTCGGTGGTGGTAACGTAGCTTTCGACTGTGCGAGAACTGCAAAACGTCTGGGCGCAGAGGAAATTCATTTGGCCTGTCTGGAAGCAAGAGAAGTTATGACTGCAGACGATGAAGAAATCGAGCAGGCAAAAGAAGAAGGCATCTTCGTACATCCGGCACAGACTTTTGAGCGTATCACAGGAACTGACGCTGTTACAGGTGTTGACTTTATGAACGTAAAATCCTTCACCTTCGATGAGAACCGCAGAGCCATCATCGAGAAAGAGGAAGGCAGCGAGCATCACATTGATGCAGACACTGTTATTTTTGCAACAGGTCAGCGTCCGGATCTGACAGAAGAAGCAGGTCTGACCTTAGGCAGAGCAAACAGCATTGTAGTAAAAGAAAATTCCCTTGCAACCGAGACCGAAGGCGTATTTGCAGCAGGCGACGTTGTATACGGAACAAAATCCGTCATCCTTGCCATTGCATCCGGCCGTGATGCAGCGGTTGAAATTGATAAATATCTGGGTGGCGATGGAGACATCAGCGAGACACTTGCTCCCAAGCAGCATGCAGATCCGAAGATCGGTAAAGTAGAAGGCTTTGGTTACTTTGGACGTACCAAGACTCAGGTAACTTCGGCAGCAGAGAGACAGGACAACTTCAATGAAGTAGACCACGGTATCTGCGACGCGGATATCTGCGGCGAGGCAAGCCGCTGCCTGCAGTGTGACTTAAGACTTCAGATCCATCCGTCCAGACTGTGGACCGAGTATTCTAATCAGAAGGAGGCGTAAGACAGATGAGTGCTTTAGAAAATGCAAAAAACATGAGTGTTGAAGATATTCTGGCAAAAACTGCTGCTTCCGGATTGATCGAATTCGGTGTAGAGCGCAGAGCAGTGGCAGAAAAATGGAATCAGGTAAATGCAGAACGTGAATTTCAGACAAATCCGATTCGCGTGGTTGCAGGTTTAAATAATGCGGATATCGCAGAGGCTCAGCTGGAAGTACTGAAAGCTGACCCGAAAAAAGTAATGGAAGGTATGGCGATTGCAGCGCTGGCAGTCAATGCAGAGAAAATGTATCTGTACATTCCGGCAAAAGAAGCTGAGTATGCAAAAGAGCTGGAAGCACAGGCTGCTGAGTACGGCATCCAGATCCAGACCGGAATCATCAACCGCAGAGCAAGCCGCGGCGGTGCATTCCACCATATTTTGACCATGGCTGCACTGGCAGATATTTTTACAGACAGCTATGAGCCGTGCACTTACATGGCAGTCTGCAAAGACGGAAAAATGGGTGAGCTTCAGAAAGTATCTTTTGGTACAAAAGTAGCAGATCTGGTAGGAGACGCAGATGTGAAAGCCATCGCCATCGGTACAAAACTGTACGACGCATCCGCTATGGATCTGGTGATCGAAGCAGATACCCAGATCGGAAACGGTGTGATCACTGTTTACGGTTCCAAATGCTGTATGATCCATGAGACAGAGGAAGTATTGCTGGCAGAGCGCAAGCAGAGCTGTGGAAAATGTACGTTCTGCCGTGAAGGTCTGATCCAGCTTCATACCATGGTAAAAGAAATTACCGAAGGACAGGGCAAAAAAGAGTTTACCGATATGATGACAGAGATCGGAGAGGCAATGACATTCTCCACTCCGTGTACCATGGGACAGACCGCATCCGATTTCGCGATGGGTTCCCTGAACTATTTTGCAAATGAGTACGAAGATCATATCAAGAAGAAAAAATGTGCAAACAACGTATGTTCCGCATTTATGAGCATTTACATCGATCCGGACCTCTGCGAGGGCTGCGAGGAATGTGCGGATGTCTGTCCGGCTGACGCCATTGAGGGCAAGAACGGATACATTCACATGATCGATGAATTCGAATGTACCAAGTGTGGAAAATGTATTTCTGCATGTGAGAATGATGCCATCATTCAGACAACCGGTCGTCTGCCGAAGCTGCCGACCCGTCTGACAAAATGCGGTAAATTCAAAAAACGTCACTAAAATTAATTTTTATAAAAACAGGAGGTATTTCATTATGAAAACAATGGAAGCAGATGTAATTGTAGTAGCAGCAGGTCCTGCAGGTCTTGCAGCAGCAATCACAGCAGGTGAGAACGACCTGAAAGCAATCGTATTTGAGAAATCCAACACAACAGGTGGAGCAGCAAACATGGGTATGGGACCGCTTGGAATCGGTACAAAATACCAGAAAAAAGCATTCTGCGACATCACAGTAGACGAAGCTCTGAACAAACATATGGAGTATACACATTACCGTGTAGACAGCGACCTGGTTCAGACATACTTCAACAAATCCGCTGATACCATCGAGTGGCTGGAAGACATGGGTGTTGAGTTTGCAGGTGCATTCCGTTACTTCAGAGAGTCTGAGGCAACATGGCATATCGTAAAACCGGAGAACGGTGTCATCGGACCACGTGCAGCAGGACCGATGGTTCGTGCCATGACAGAGAAAGCAAAAGAGCTTGGCGCAGAAATCTACCTTGAGACACCGGCAACCGGACTGATCATGGAAGACGGAAAATGCGTTGGTGTAAAAGCGGTTGACAAAGACGGCGAAGAGATCGAAGCACGCGGTAAAGCAGTTGTAGTTGCAACCGGTGGATTCGGTACAAACAAAGAGATGATCAAAGATAACTTTGGTTACAACCTCTGGGAGGACTACTTCCCATTCAACGTTCCGGGTACAACCGGTGACGGTCTGAACATGATGTGGGATGCAGGCGCACAGAAATTCGGTGCAAACATCGAGATGATCTATCAGTTAAAAGACAACATGAACTGGTTCCTGTTAGACGCAGTTCTTCGTCAGCCAAACCTTCTGATCAACCAGAATGGTGACCGTTTCATGAACGAGGGTATGATGGGTAACACAACTTACACAGGAAACGCACTTGCACTTCAGCCGGGACATTACGGATACTGCATCATGGATGGCAAAATCCTGAAAAACTACAAGAAAAACGGTCCGGATATCTTCGATATCGTTCATCCGGAAGATGCATTCCTGGCAGTTGACGCTGAGTTCGACCGTGCAGAGGAAGAAGGATATGACGGATTCATCCGCGCAGATTCCATCGAAGAACTGGCTGAGAAACTTGGCATTGATGCAGACAAACTGGAGGAGACTCTGGATGACTACAATGATATGTGTGATGAGGGATACGATTCTCAGTTCCACAAAAAGCATGAGTATTTGCATCCAATCACAGGTAAGGGTGGCTACCTGGTAGGTAAATACTACATTGCTGCTTATGGAACAGTCGGCGGTGTCAGAATCAACAAATACGGCGAAGTTATGGATGCAAATCTGAAACCAATTCCGGGACTTTACAGTGCTGGATCTGATGCAAACACAATCTATGGTGACAGCTATAACTTTACACTGTGCGGAAACACCATGGGATTTGCTATTAACTCCGGACGTATGGCTGGTGAGGCAATCGCAGATTACATTGACGACAACTTTTAAGAGTTTCTGAGGACGTACGTTTCGAGCAGATGTTGAAATCATGTACGCAGACACGGACTATTTTCTAGGTATCCTGCATCGCTTATTTCCGTCCCCTTCCGCGAATTCGCTTGCAATGAAATATAGTGTTAATTAAATAACAATAAAAGCAGAAGAAAAACTGGATAAAATTGATATAGGGATAGGAAAATATAGGAAAAGCAACCTGAATTTACTTTTTGAGGTAAACTTCAGGTTGTTTTTTTCTTGAAACAAACCATAAAAGTGATAAAAATTTAACAAAAAGGTATTGTGTTTTGTATACAAACCTGTTATTCTATGGTCGTAAAAAATGATTAACAATAGCTAACCAGAAAGTGAGGACGATCATGAAGGAATTTGAGCAGTGGGATGGTTTTGAAGGACGTTTGTGGAAAGAAGAAGTAAATGTCCGCGATTTTATCCAGAATAACTATACTCAGTATGAGGGAGACGAGGAGTTCCTGGCAGGACCGACAGAGGCAACCAACCGTCTGTGGGGCAAACTTCAGGAGTTACAGAAAGCAGAGCGTGCAAAAAACGGCGTTCTGGACATGGAGACAGAAGTTGTTACTTCCCTGACAGCTTATGGTCCGGGTTACATCGATGAGGAATTAAAAGATCTGGAGCAGGTTGTTGGTCTCCAGACAGATAAACCGCTGAAACGTGCATTTATGCCGTACGGTGGAATTAAGATGGCCGAGGAATCCTGCAGAATGTACGGATATGAGCCAAGCGAAAAAATTCATGAGATTTTTACAAAATACCACAAAACTCACAATCAGGCAGTATTTGATATTTATACACCGGAGATGAAAGTCGCAAGACATAACAAAATTTTAACAGGTCTTCCGGATACTTATGGACGTGGACGTATCGTTGGTGATTACCGTCGAGTAGCTCTGTACGGTATCGACAAACTGATCGAGTTCAAACAGAAAGATTTTGAAGCAACCAACCGTCAGGGTATGCGTCGTGGTGACTTCCAGTTAAGAGAAGAGATCGCAGATCAGATCCGTGCATTAAAAGGCATGAAAGAGATGGCTGCAATCTATGGCTATGATATTTCACAGCCGGCTAAAAATGCAAAAGAGGCAGTTCAGTGGGTATATTTCGGATACCTTGCAGCTGTTAAAACACAGAATGGTGCAGCTATGAGTGTTGGACGTGTTTCTACTTTCCTTGATATCTATATTGAGAGAGATCTGAAAAACGGTGTTCTGACAGAGGAGCAGGCACAGGAACTGATCGACCATATGACAATGAAATTCCGTATGGTAAAATTTGCAAGAATTGAGTCTTACAACCAGCTGTTCTCCGGCGATCCGGTTTGGGCAACACTGGAAGTAGCAGGTATCGGCATGGACGGTCGTCACCAGGTTACAAAAACAGACTACCGTTTCCTGCACACACTTGAGAACATGGGACCGGCTCCGGAGCCAAACCTTACGGTATTATATTCGTCTCATTTACCGGAGAACTTCAAGAAATATGCAGCTCATATTTCCGTAGAGACAAGTTCCATCCAGTACGAGAATGATGATGTAATGCGTCCGGTATGGGGCGATGATTACTCCATCTGCTGCTGTGTATCCGCAACAGAGACAGGTAAAGAGATCCAGTTCTTCGGTGCTCGTGCAAACCTTGCAAAATGCTTGCTTTATGCGATCAACGGTGGTGTGGATGAGAGAACTCATGATCAGGTTGCTCCGGAATATGCACCGATCACATCCGAGTACCTTGATTATGACGAGGTAATGAAGAAATATGATGTTATGATGGACTGGCTGGCTCACCTCTATGTAGGTACCCTGAACATGATCCATTACATGCATGATAAATATTATTATGAAGCAGCTGAGATGGCGTTGATCGATACTGATGTACGTCGTACATTCGCAACAGGTATCGCAGGATTCTCACATGTCGTAGACTCCTTAAGCGCCATCAAATATGCAAAAGTAAAAACAATCCGTGACGAGAGCGGAATCGTAGTTGACTTCGAGACAACCGGTGACTTCCCGAAATACGGAAACGATGATGAGAGAGCAGACGAGATCGCTGTATGGTTACTGCGCACATTCATGAGCAAACTGAAATACTGCCATACTTACCGTGATTCTGAGCCGACAACTTCTATCCTGACCATTACATCCAACGTTGTATATGGTAAAGCAACCGGTTCTCTTCCGGATGGAAGAAAAGCAGGTGCTCCGCTTTCACCTGGAGCAAACCCATCTTACGGTGCAGAGCAGAACGGATTATTAGCATCCCTGAACTCTGTTGCAAAACTTCCATATGAAGAAGCACTGGATGGTATCTCCAATACACAGACCATCAACCCGGGTGCTCTGGGACATGATGAGGCTGAGCGTGTAGATAATCTGGTAAATGTTCTGGACGGATACTTCGATCAGGGTGCACATCACCTGAACGTAAACGTATTCGGCGTAGAGAAACTGATCGATGCTATGGAGCATCCGGAGAAAGAAGAGTACGCAAACTTCACCATCCGTGTATCAGGATACGCTGTTAAATTCATCGATCTGACAAGAGAGCAGCAGATGGATGTAATCTCACGTACTTGCCACGATCATATGTAAAACACCAGTGGACAAAAGTATGTTTCCTGCGTTATGCTTGCATAAAAGCAGGAAACATACTTTGGAACACGCCCAACCATGAGGATAAAAGCAGGATGAAATCCTGCGATATCCGAATGGTGGGAAGAATTGCGGGAATGCGAAGCATGGAGTAATTCGTATGGTGTTTTTTATAACAGGAGGAAAATATGGAAAAAATCACAGGCTACGTTCACTCCCTGGAAAGCTTCGGCTCCGTGGACGGACCGGGAGTGCGTTATGTGATTTTCCTTTCCGGCTGTGCCATGCGCTGCCAGTTCTGTCATAACCCGGACACCTGGGAAATGAAGAGCGGGCAGCCGTACACAGCAGATCAGCTTTTGGAAAAAGCCTGTCGATACCGCACTTACTGGAAACAGAAGGGCGGTATTACTGTCAGTGGCGGAGAACCGCTGCTTCAGATTGATTTTGTGACAGAACTGTTCCGCAAGGCCCAGGAAAAGGGAATTCACACCACATTAGATACCAGTGCAAATCCGTTTACCACAAAAGAACCTTTCTATTCCAAATGGAAAGAACTGATGCAGTATACTGATCTGATCCTGCTGGATATCAAGCATATTGATCCGGAAGGTCATCTGGAACTGACCGGTCAGCCAAACGACAATATCCTTGCCATGGCGCGGGAGTTGTCCGATATGGGAAAACCGGTGTGGATCCGTCATGTCCTTGTGCCGGAACGAAACGACAAAGATGAGTATTTGTATCGTCTGGCAGATTTTATCCATACACTGAAAAACGTGGAGCGGGTGGAAGTGCTTCCGTATCATACCTTAGGTGTATTTAAATGGGAAAATCTGGGGATTCCGTATCCGTTGGAAGGTATTAAACCGCCGACCAAAGAACGCGTGGAAAATGCAGAGAGGGTTCTTGGAGCAGGTGCATTTGCAAAGAAATAAATATGGATGATTGGTATTTCTTCTTCCTTATATAGCGGAAGAAGCATTGTAAAGAAAAAGCGTGCGTAATGCATGCTTTTTTTGATAAAAAATTTAATTTTTTTGAACCTTTTTAACAAATTATAGCAAGAATTCTCCTTCCTCTACAGGTGGGAGATGAATTGCAAA
>NZ_QULX01000010.1:0-570 GCF_003481835.1 Roseburia sp. OM02-15 | reverse complement strand
GAACCTTTTTAACAAATTATAGCAAGAATTCTCCTTCCTCTACAGGTGGGAGATGAATTGCAAAAATAAATATAAAAAGCAAAACAGAACGCTTGTTCTGTAATGAGAAATATGGTATAATACAATCAGTCGACACCGATTGAGGTTATTCGCAGCTATATTGAAACACAGGGGGAGAAAAAGCGATGAACATGGCATATCGTTTTCGGATATATCCAACCAGAGAGCAGAAAAACCTGCTTGCAAAGACCTTTGGTAGCTGCCGTTTTCTGTATAACCAGATGCTGAGCGATAAGATACGGGAATATGAAGTCTCGAAAAAGATGCTGCGGAATACACCGGCGATGTATAAAAAAGAATATCCGTTTTTGAAAGAAGTGGATGCTCTGGCACTTGCAAATGTGCAGCTGCATTTGGAAAAAGCATATAAAAATTTTTTCAGGGATCCGAAAAGTGGTTTCCCAAAATTCAAGTCAAAACACAGAAGCAGAAAAAGTTATACGACGAACCGGGTAAATGGAAATATTCAGGTAGAAGATTACCGGATAAAACTGCCGAAACTTACGTGGA